>NZ_DAOLGP010000004.1:58264-173827 GCF_035329545.1 Candidatus Neomicrothrix sp. | reverse complement strand
ACAACCAGCCCACCTACCCGAAATCATCCTCACACTCGTAAGTTAACGGCATTGGTCCTAGCCCGGCGATGCTGGCGTCGAGGGCTGCCGCCAGCACCTGTTGCGCCGTCGCCCGAAGTTGAGCGAGCACGTCAGCCAGATCCTTGGCCAGCTCGGTGCTCAGATCTGTCCGCCACTCATCGGGTACCAGGTGGCGTTCGAACAGCCCGATAAACCGGTCGGCGACCAGATCGGTCTGGGAGCGCAGGGCCTGCCACTCGTCCAGGATTTCAGCCAACGGAATGCCAAGGTGGGCCAGGGTGGCCCCGGCGCCGATAAATCGGCGATCGGCCACTCGAACGGTGTCCTGGTCGAGGATTTCGACCAGTCCAAGCTCGGTGGCCCGTTGCATCAGCTCCACGGTGAGGGCGTTGTCTGGAAACTGCGAGGCGAGCTCGGACGGAGCGATCGTGGTGGCCTGCGGTTCGCCGAGTAGCGCACCCAACTGATCCTCCACTCCCAGCATGGCGTCCAAGCTTCGGCCCTGCTCCCATTGGTCGAGGAGTTCGCGGATGCCCGAGAGGGAGAAACCCTGAGATTGCAGGCGCGTGATGAGCCGCAGGCGGTTGAGGTGGCCAGCGTCGTACCATCCGGTCCGGCCAACCAGCCGCGGTGGCGGGAGCAGTCCTCGGTTTCTATAGAGGCGCACGGTGGTGGAGGCCACCTCGGCCCGTCGTGCCAGTTCGTCAAGACGGAACTCGTCGGTCACTGCTTGTCCGTTCGATGGGTGGATAATGCGTGAGCACATGATAGCATAACGATCATGAGCACCATTGAGCAGCCCGATGCCGATGCCGATGCCGGTGGCTTGGCGACCGGGCTCGGGCTGGCCGTCGACATCGACACGGACCGCATCGTCGCCGAGCGTCAGCCCGAGGTGGGCCTGGTGTGCGTCGGCGCCCAGGTGGGCCTTTCCCCCGATCGGCACGGTGGCGTGGAGGCCGTGCGCATGCAGCCGAACCGCACAGATGTTCGTCCAGTGCACGTCCTCTCGCTGACGTCGGCCTTTCTGGGCGGATTCGCCACCGCCGAGTCGGCGAACGCCTACCTGATGGAACACGTCGACGTCACTTGGACACCGGTCCCGTCCATGGTCCCGACGCACGTTTCCAACGTTGCGGAGCCGGCCCGATGAGGGTGGTGATCGCCGGCGGAGCGGGTGCGTTGGGGCGACGGCTGGCCACCGACTTCGAGGGTGCCGGCCACGACGTGGTGATTCTGACCCGGTCACCGAAGTCCGATCTACGGTTTCGCCAGGCACTGTGGGACGGGAGGGCGGTGGGCGACTGGGCGTCCGAGTTGGAGGGGGCGATCGTCGTCAACCTCGCCGGAGAACTGGTGGACCGTCGGCCGACAGCCACCAACATCGAGTTGCTCCGGCGGTCCCGGGTGGAGCCCACCGCTGCGCTGGCGGCGGCGTCACGGGCGTGCGGCGTGCCACCACGCCTGTGGTTGCAGATGAGCACCTTGGCCATCTACGGCGACGCGGGCAACGACGTTATCGACGAGACCCATCCTCCCGCCGACGGGCCACCACAGATGGCCGGAGTAGCGACGGCCTGGGAGGCGGCCACCAAGGCCGTGGTCGCCGACCGGATCGTCCGGCTTCGCACCGGGGTGGTGCTCGACAACGACACCCCGGCGTTCAACCGGCTGACCCGCCTCGCCCGCTGGGGCCTCGGCGGCCGGATGGGCCCGGGCGACCAGTGGGTCAGCTGGATCCACATCGACGACTTCCTCGCCTCCGTCAGGTTTCTCCTCGATGCTCAGGCGGTCGACGGCATCGTGCACGTGACCTCGCCCAACCCGGTGCGCAACCGCGACATGATGACCGAGCTGCGCCGCGCGGTTCATCGACCGTGGTCCCCACCGATGCCGGCGCCGCTCGTCCACGTCGGTGCGGTGCTGCTGCGGACCGATCCTGGACTGGCATTGACCGGCCGTCGGTGCATCCCGAACGTGCTTGACGATGCGGGGTTCGAGTTCACCCATGAGCGGTTCGCCGGCGCTCTAGACCACCTGCTGACACACGCCGGCACCGACAGGGGGTCAGCGAAGCACCGTCCCGCTGGTGCGCTCAGCGGTTAGACGGCGCCCGGCGCCCCCGCATTGAAACGAACGTGGCCGTCGGTGCTGGTCTGCGTAATCAAGTCGTCGAAGGACTGACCGGCGCCTATGACGTTCTCCAGGTCCTGCGGGCCGAACCCGAGGTACATGGTGCGTCGGCCGGTCGAACTGCTGAGCGGCGCCGGGGCGGCGTGGACGGCGTGGGTCATGTGCAGCGTCACGTCGCCCGTCTGGGTGTCGGCGGTGACGACCGGGCAGCGGCCTGCCTCGACGTCGGAGCGTCGCACGCTGGCGTCGTGGCTCCCCGGGACGATCTTGAAGGCACCGAGGTCGGGATTGGACGCGGTGAGCTGGACGGCGAGGTGGAGACCCGGACACGTCAAGGGGTGCCCGCCCAGGCCGCAGTCGATATGCCAGGGCAGGTTGGTCAGCCCCTCCGCGGCGGTCGGTCGTTTGAGCACGGCAAACGTGCCGAGTGCCCGGTCCGGGTGGTTGGCCAGGTCGTCGCCGCTGAGCCCGACGAGTCGTTCGACGCGACGATCGTGGTCGAGTGCGCCGATCACCGTCGAGGCGAGGCCGAGGTAGTGCAGCTGACAGGGCTGCTCATCGCCGTCACCATCGTGGGTCCACCACGATCCGGGCGTGTCCGGGCTGGCGGCCGCCTCGACCCGATCAACCTCGGCGTTGAGCGTGGCGATCTCCCCGGCGTTGAACACGTTGCGCACGTGAGCCCAGCCGTAGCGTCGTAGGAAGGCTGCCAGATCGTCGGCGACGTCGGGGTCGTTGTCGACCTCGTCCCAGTCGAACGAGCGCTCAGCGTCGGCGAGGTCGATATCTGCGGGGTCGTACACCGGACGCCCGTGGTACAGCGCCCGAAGGGCCGGCTCCCAGTCATCGAACTCGGCGAATCCACCGACCGGGTGGCTGACTGCGCCGGTGACGTGCAGCCCGGCGACGGTGCGCATTTCGTGGCTGAAGTCGGAGAAGGCCTCGGGGCTCGCGAACTCGACCACGACCTCGGCGTCGTCGCTTGGCCCATCGACGATGGTCACGGGGTCGTCGAGGATGGCGGGGTCGGCCGGAAGGACGGTGATGACCTCGTCGCCCACCCGCATCGTGATCGGGCCGAGCCCGCGGGTGCCGCGGCCGGCGAGGACGCGCCGTGCGTGGTCCTGCGAGGGACCGCTATGGGCCGATCGAAGGCCCTGTTGGGGAAAGCGTTGACGATCGCTGATCACGCTCAACCTCCGGGATCGAGAGAGAACTGCAACTGTGCCGTGCTCGGTTCGTTTGGTGGAGCTGGGGGGAATCGAACCCCCGTCCGCTAAGTGGTTATCGACCGCGCTACGACCGTTCCCGACTTGTGGCTTGCGGCTGCCCCGCGGGGGGGTCAACTGATCTTTCGACCACCGCCGAGTCTTTCCTCGGAGTCAGTGGTCTTTCTCACCGTCAGCGGTCTTTCCCTGCTGTCCATCCCCACTTCTGTTGCCGGGCTGTGAGGATCTGGCCCCGTGCGCCGTTGCCGGTCACTATGACTCTCTTCAGACTGAACTAAATCAGGCTGCGAGAGCGAACTCGGATTTGCCGGTTCTTTTGGTTGCCCCGTTTAGCGAGTCTGAGCAACTCGGGTCGCACGAGCGACTTCCTGGTCTCAACGTCGAAACCGATCAGCCCCTGGTGTCAGCCATCCAAGATACTCGCCCGCCGCCCAATCGCCGTGTCGGACTGGCCGCTGGGTGATGAGGTGACCGGTTGACCTCAGCGGAGCGGGGTCGACTCGGTGATCGGGGGGGTGGTCACCTCGATCGGAGCGCCCAGGTCGAAGAGCTCGACCGTCATCGGCCCGGCCGGGGTGTCGCCGTCGGGATCGAACACCACCATCTCGACATGGCCATCCGACGTGATCGACACGTCGGCGGTGACGTTTCGCTCGCCGCCCCGCCGGGCCCACAACGCAGCCCAGGCGACGACCGCATCCTGGTCGCGCGGTGACAGCCGGTCCAGGTCGGTCAGGTCGAGTTCGGCCCGCAGCGGCCCGGTGTCCATCCGTGGCGCTCGCCTCGAGGTGCGGAGCGCCGCAAGGGTCGGCCCGATGCCGGGCGGCGGCGCCCCGCCGAGGGCGGCGACCTCGTCGGCAAGCCCCGGCGAGCGGTTCTCCAATGGCCCCAGCTCGTCGAGCGGAACCGTCAACCAGTCGGTCGAGGCCCCGATGGCGGGAAGCGACGACGACCTGACGTAGGCCAGCCGACCGATCAACCGGATCTCCGGGCAGGGCGGTTGGATGTCCGGGCACGCCGCCGCCATCAGGCGGACCCCGTCGGCGTCGTACTCGCCCAAGGCGGATTGCCGAGGTGACGTGGTCGAGTAGCGGCCGGTAGGGACGGCGCGGGTGGCATCGATGGCGATGAGCAGCTCGTCGAGCGGGTTCGTCGCCATCTCCTCGGCGCAGGCGGGGGTGGCGATCAGCAACAGTGCGGCGAGAACGGCGAGGAGGCGGGCCCTCGGCGTGGCCGTCGACCGTCGCGCCCGTTCGGCCGACCTGTGGCGAGGTCGGGCACCGCTCACCGCTGCTTGGCCGAGCGGGCCAGCTCCCGTTCGGTTTCCCGTTTGACGTCCCGCTCAGCGATGTCGCGCCGCCGGTCGACCGTCTTCTTGGGCTTGCCGAGCGCAAACTCCACCTTCACCCGGCTGCCCTTGAAGTACAGCCGGAGCGGTACGATCGACAAGCGCTCCTGGGCGACCTTGGCGGCGATCCGGTCCAGCTCGAGGCGGTGCAACAGCATTTTCCTGGGGCGGGTGGGCTCGTGGCCCGAGTTGTCCTGGGCATGGGTGTAGGCGGCGATGTGCAGGCTGCGGAGCCACATCTCCCCGCTTTGGGACACGTCGGCGTAGGACTCGGTGAGCTGCACGCCCTTGGCCTCGCGTAACGACTTCACCTCGGACCCGACCAGCACCAAGCCCGCCTCGTAGGTGTCGCGCAGCTCGTAGCGGCGAGAGGCCTGGCGGTTGGTGGCGATCAGCTTCTCCTCGTCACCCATCACCGCAGGCTACCCGCCGCTGGGTCGAGCCTCGGCCGGTGTGGCAGATTGGCCCGGTGCTGGAGCTGAGGGACGAACATTGGGACGCGATCTGCGCACATGGCCTGCGGGCCTACCCGCTCGAGGCGTGCGGGCTGCTGATCGGCGAGTGGCAGGGCGACCGGGTGATCCGCTTCGAGCCGACCCCCAACGCAGCCCGGTCGAGCCGGATCTACGAGGTGGACGGGCGGGACTTCCTGCGCGTCGAGCGGGTCGCCGACGACGACGGGCTGGCGATCATCGGGGTGGTGCACACCCATACCCACACCGACGCCTACCCCTCACCGACCGACATCGCCGCTGCGCCGGATCCCCAGTGGCACTACCCGATCGTGTCGCTGCGCGGCCCCCAGCCGGTGATGCGCAGCTTTGGCATCGTCGATGGGCAGGTGGTCGAGGAGCCTGTCACCGTCGTCGATTCAGCCTGAGCTGGCGGCACTGCAGATTGGCGACGCGCGACATCGTTGGGTTGGAACGCGTTGGCAGGGGTACAATCCCTACCGAAGTGGTCGGATTAGTCGGGATTGGCCCGGCCACCGCTCCCATCCAGTGAGGTCTCCCCATGGCAGTCGTCGCCAGCGTGTTGGATCTGATCGGCTCGACACCGCTGATCGATGTCTCCGAGCTGAGTCCCAACCCCAACGTGCGCATCCTGGGTAAGGCCGAGTTTCTCAACCCCGCCGGGTCGGTTAAAGACCGCATCGCTCGCCAGATGATCCTCGAGGCGGAGGAGGACGGCACGCTGCGTCCGGGTTCGGTGATCATCGAACCGTCCTCTGGCAACACCGGCATCGCCCTGGCGATGATCTGCCGGGTTCGGGGCTATCACCTCAAGGTGGTGCTGCCCGAGAACGTGACCGAGGAGCGTCGGGCGGCGTTGCTGGCCTTTGGCGCCGAGGTGATCGACTCGCCGGGGGCGGAAGGTTCCAACGGGGCGGTACGGCGTGCCTTGGAGCTGTCCGACCAGCATCCGGAGTGGGTGTTCTTGTACCAGTACGCCAACGAGGCAAACCCCCGTGCCCACTACGAGACCACCGGTCCGGAGATCGCAACCGATTGTCCCGAGATCACCCACTTCGTCGCCGGCCTGGGCACGTCGGGCACCCTGCTGGGGGTCGGCACGTACCTGAAGGAGCTCAACCCGGACGTCAAAGTGCTGGCCGTCGAGCCGCCGAGTGGCGAGCAGGTCGAGGGCCTGCGGAGCCTCGACGATGGCTACATCCCGCCGGTATTCGATAAGTGGGGAGGCGTCGACCTGCTCGACGGCAAGTCGATCGTTCGCCCGAGGGAGTCGCTGATCTGGACCCGTCGCCTCGGCGATGTGGGAGTGTTTGCCGGGATCTCATCCGGCGCAGCGCTGGCCGGAGCGATCAAGGTGGCCAAGCGCATCGAGGCGGGCACGATCGTCTTCGTGATCTGTGATGGCGGGTGGAAGTACCTGTCGACGGGCGCCTACAGCGGCGACCTCGACGCTGCAGCTGTCAAAGCCGAGGAGATCATCTACTTCTGAGCGTTGCTGACCGGTGGGGTGTCGGCCGAAGGAATAGGGCCCTGCCTCGGCAAGTTGTTCTACCTGGAACAGGTTGGACGAGACCGAGGAGCGACGCCATGCCCGCCATCACCGCCGAAACCGCCTCGTTGGCGCAGCTGCCGCCCGAGCGACACGACCAGCGGGACCGCCCGGTGCGAACGATCACCACCGCCCCATCCGGCTTCGAGGGGGAGGGCTTTCCGGTGCGCCGGGGGTTCGCCGGCGTGTCGCTGGCCGATCTGGACCCGTTCGTACACTTCGACCAGATGGGCGAGGTCGAGTATGCGCCGATGGAGCCCAAGGGCACCCCGTGGCACCCGCACCGCGGATTCGAGACCGTCACCTACATGATCGACGGAGAGATGGTTCACCAGGACAGCCATGGGGGCGGTGGGCTGATCGCCGACAGCGCAACGCAGTGGATGACCGCCGGGTCGGGGATCCTCCACATCGAAACCCCGCCTGAGGCGTTGGTCCGTGCCGGCGGCCTCTTTCACGGCGTGCAGCTGTGGGTCAACCTGCCTGCCAAGGACAAGATGACCCCGCCCGCCTACCAGGCGATCGAGGGCGACGAGCTGACCCTGCTGTCCTCGGCCGACGGCGGCGCGCTGGTGCGGGTGATCGCCGGTGAGGTGTCGCTCGGCGATCGGGCGGTGTCGGGGCCGGGGTCGACCCGCAGCCCGATCACGATGCTTCACGCCACGCTTCAGCCCGGCGCGCAGTTGGTCCTGCCGTGGAACCCCACCCACAATGCCCTGGCCTACGTGCTGGCCGGGTCGGGGCGTGCGGGCGTCGAAGCGGCGCCGATCGCCACCGGACAACTTGCCCTTTTCGGCGACGGGGACCGAATGCGGTTGCGCGCCGACCCGGTTCAGGAGTCGCGCCACCCGGCAGTTGAGGTCGTCATCCTGGGCGGGGCACCGATTGGGGAACCGGTGGCCCACGTCGGCCCGTTCGTGATGAACACCCGCGACGAACTGGCCACCGCCTTTGCCGACTACGAGGCCGGGCGTTTAGGAACGGTCCCGCCCGGAGCGCTGCAACCCTTCCGAGGGTGAGCCAGGTGCGGCGTCAGGGCGGGCGATGGCTGCTCTGCTCAGAACGCTCAGCTACCGCCGACACACGCAAACTTCTGGGTGTAGCGTCGTCAGTCGTGATCGCACCTGACCAGCTGATCGCAGGTGAACACCTGGCCGAGACGGGGCCCGAGCTCACAACTGTGCGCCACTATCAGGAGCTCGATGCCCGTCCACGGCTGCGGGGTCGCATCCACTTGGCGGCCGCCGTCGTGTCGGTCGCTGCGCTCGTCTGGCTGGTGATGGTCGCCACCACGCCGCGCGCCGAGGTTGCCGCCTGGATCTACGGGCTGTCGGCGATCGCCTGTTACGCCACCAGCGCCACCTATCACGTCTATGCCCGCACCCCCGGGGCGCGCCGCCGTTGGCGCCAGGCCGATCACGCCATGATCTACGTGCTGATCGCTGGCACGGCCACGCCGATGTACCTGCTGGCCGCCTCCGGAATGTGGCGCTGGCTGATGTTCAGCCTGATGTGGGCCGGGGCAGCCCTCGGCATCGTGCTCAAGGTGCTCTCGATGGAACGATTCCGAACGATGGGGTGGGTGCTCTACATCGGGCTCGGCTGGACGGGCCTGGCCCTCCTGCCCTACTTCTGGGCCCAGCCTCGCTTGTTGGCCCTCGTCGTGGCGGCCGGCGTGACCTACACGGTAGGAGCGGTGCTGTTCGCGCTCGGCCGCCCCAACCCGCTTCCGCGCTGGTACGGCTATCACGAGGTGTGGCACACGCTCGGTGTGGCGGCGGGCGCCATCTTCTTCGTTGCCATCCTGCCGCTGGTGCAGGCGGGATAGAAGCGCTCGACGGGCGCGCCGGCTCTCGCTAACGGGCGTCAGCGAACACCTGGGCGACGTAGACGACGTTGTAACCGCCGCACTTACCGGTTGCGACCCCAACCCCCACCCGGTTGTAGTTCGACTTGAGGATGTTCGCCCGGTGTCGCGACGAGTTCATCAGGCTGGTGTGGGTCTTGGGGATCGACGACGCATAGGCGACGTTCTCGCCGAGCGCCCGCCAGCTTAGGGTGACCCCGTCGCTGAGCTTGGAGTGGCTCAGCCGACATTCGTTGCGCATCTTTGCCGCCCAACCGCCGGCCTTGGAGTTCAGGTCGCCGGCCTGGACCAGCCTCGGCAGTTTGCGGCTGGAGCGTTCCTTGTTGATCAGGGAGATCACCTGGGATCGCTGGGAGTTGGTGGTCTCGTCGCAGGAGGCGACAATGATCGCGAGCAGCGCCACGACGGCTGCGAGCGCGAACTGGCGGGGGCGGATCTTCACGGGGGGCTCCTCGGTCTCTTGGTTGAGGCTCGCGTAGCAAGCCCTGGTCAACATGTCGAAGTGATGACAACGTGTCGATCAGGTTACGAGGTCGAGCGTTGGTGTCCAAGGTCACGGAGGGTGATGAGCTTCCGCCAACCGGCAGGGCTGCCGTGAGATCCGTTCGGCCTTCGTCGCCCGGGCGACCGGACCCCGCCGGTTCTGAGGTCTAGGTCGACCCGGCCGCCCTCACCGCCTCGGTGACCGCAACGATGACGTCGGTGTCCGAGCTGCCGGGGCTGAGGATGGCGGCCACACCCGCATCGGTCAACGTGGGGCGATCGACATCGGGAATGATGCCGCCGACGATGACCGGTGTGTCGAGTTCCGCCTCGACGACCGCGTCCACCATCCGGGGTGCCAGCGTGAGGTGACCGCCGTTGTGCATCGAGATGCCGATGGCATCGGCGTCCTCGTCGATGGCGGCGGCCACGATCGTGGCGGCGCTCTGACGAAGCCCGAGATAGATCACTTCGCAGCCGGCGTCGCGCAGGGTACGGGCCACCACCTTGAGCCCGCGGTCGTGACCGTCGAGGCCCATCTTGGCCAGCACCACCCGGATCGGCTGGCCATCCGGGCGTAGGGCCTTGCTCGTCGTGGTCGTTGGTTCGCTCACAGCACCTCCGGCTCTCGGTAGGTCCCGAACACGCCCTCGAGGCACGTGGTGATCTCGCCCAGCGTGACGTGAGCGGACATCGCGTCGATCAAGGCGGGCATCAGGTTGATCGACGGGTCGGCGGCCTGGGCGGCCAGGCCGTCGAGGGACGTTCGTACCCGGTCGTCATGCCGACTGTGGCGCACCCCCTCGAGACGCTTCAACTGCAGCGCCTCGACCTCGGGGTCGATCGACAAAAGGCGAGGGGCGCGGTCGTCGCCGTCGGTATAGGCGTTGACCCCGACCGTGATGCGCTCGCCGGCATTGACCGCCCGCTCGAAGGTGTAGGCCGCCTCGGCGATCTCGCCGACGAAGTAGCCGCGATCGATGCCCTCGTAGACCCCCTCCAGCATCGAGCCCGAGCCGAGCCGATCGAGGTCGGCGAAGATCTCCTCGGCCTGCCGCTCCATCTCGTCGGTCATCCACTCGACATAGGCGGATCCGCCGAGGGGATCGGCGACCGAGGCAACGCCGGTTTCCTCGGCAATGATCTGCTGGGTGCGTAGCGCGATGCGTGCCGCCTCCTCGGTGGGCAGGGCCAGCGCCTCGTCGTAGCTGTCGGTGTGGAGGCTCTGCGTGCCGCCGAGCACTGCGGCCAGCGCCTGGGTGGCCACCCGGGCGATATTGATCTTGGGCTGTTGGGCGGTCAGGGACACCCCGGCGGTTTGGGTGTGAAACCGCAGCTTCATCGATCGTTCATCGCGGGCGCCATAGCGGTCCCGAAGCCAGCGGGCCCAGATCCGGCGGGCGGCGCGGAACTTGCCGATCTCCTCGAAGAAGTCCGAGTGGGAGTTGAAGAAGAACGACAGGCGAGGGGCAAAGTCGTCGACCGCCAAACCGGCTGCAAGGGCCGCTTCGACGTAGGCGAAGCCGTCCGCCAGGGTGAAGGCCAGCTCCTGGGCAGCGGTCGAGCCCGCCTCGCGGATGTGGTAGCCGGACACCGACACCGGATTCCAGCGCGGCATCTCGGCGGCGCAGAAGGAGATGACGTCGGTGACCAACCGCATCGAGGGCCGAGGCGGAAAGAGGTACTCCTTCTGTGCGTGGTACTCCTTGAGGATGTCGTTCTGGATCGTGCCGCCCAGCTGGGCCCGCGGCGTGCCGTTGGCCTCGGCGACGGCGATGTAGGCGGCCATGATCGGGGCGGCCGGCCCGTTGATCGTCATCGAGGTGGTCACCTGGCCCAAATCGACGCCCGCGAACAGCTCGGTCATGTCGGAGAGGCTGTCGACGGCAACTCCGGCGCGCCCCACCTCGCCGATCGCCCACTCGTGGTCGGAGTCCCGGCCGAGCAGGGTGGGCATGTCGAAGGCGGTCGACAGGCCCGTGCTGCCCGCAGCGAGCAGCTCGTGGAAGCGTGCGTTGGTGTCGGCGGCCGTGCCGAAACCGGCGAAGAGGCGCATCGTCCAGCTGCGGCTGCGGTACATCGACGCATGGATGCCGCGGGTGTAGGGGAACTCGCCCGGGTAGGGGCCGTCGCCGTACACCCCCTCGACCGGCACGCCCGACATGGTCGTGTGCGGGGCGTCGGCGCCGGGGCTGGCGGCGAAGGCGGCCTCCCAGGCGGCCCGAGAGCCCGCCGCTGGGGCCTGCCCGCCTGGCGCGGTGCTGGTGCCGCCATCGGAGGCGGGGTGGTCGTTGCCGGAAGTGGGGTTGGTCGGGCCCGATGCCATTGGATCATCGTACCGCTGTGACGACGGCGACGGGCCTGGGCTAGAACCCGGTCATGCTCCTTGACCGACGATCCGGCAACGCCGACGGTGCGTCGAGCACCCCGCGGGTGGTGTTCTTCGACCTGGGCAACGTGGTGATGCCGTGGTCGCCGCGTCGGTTGTACGCCGAGCTGATGCCCGACGTGGCCATGCTCGACTGGTTCACCTCCGAGGTGATCACGGTGGCGGTCAACGAGGAGATGGACCGTGGGCGCCCGCACACCGAGGTGTTGGGCGAGGTCGCCCTGGCCCATCCCGACCACGCCGAGCTGATCTGGACCTTCTGGGACCGGTGGCCCGAAACGCTGGCCGACCCGATTGCCGGAACGGTGGCGATCATCGACGAGCTGGGCGCCGCCGGGGTGCCCCGCTATGCGCTGTCGAACTTTGCCACAACCACCTTCGAGCGCATCGTGGACGACCCCCGCTTCGAAGTGCTTCACCGGCTCGACGGTTGGTTGTTGTCCGGTGAGGTTGGCGTGATCAAACCGGATCCGGAGATCTACGCCATCGCCTGTGAGCGCTTCGATGTCGACCCATCGGAGGCGGTGTTCATCGACGACCGGGCCGACAATGTCGCGGCGGCGCAACATTTCGGGTTGCCGGCGATCCTCTTCACCGATCCGCAGCGGCTGCGAGCCCAACTGCGGGCGCTCGGGTTGCCCCTCCGCGCCGTCTCCTAACCTAAGCGCCATGGCTTCCTCCGGCGCGCAGAGCGACCCTTCACCCGAGACGATCCTGGTGACCGGAGGGGCCGGGTACATCGGGGCCCACGTCACCGCCGCCCTCGCCGCCTCCGGTCGCAGCGTCGTCGTGCTCGACGACCTGTCGACCGGGACGGCCGACCGGGTGCCCGACGGCGTGACGTTGATCGAGGGCGATGTCGGCGACGCCGCTGTGGTGGGGGCGGCGCTCCACGACCACGGCGTGACGGCGGTGATCCACATCGCCGCCAAGAAGCAGGTGGGCGAATCGGTGGCCCGCCCGCTGTGGTACTACCGCCAGAACGTCACCGCCATGGCCACCCTGCTCGAAGGGTGCGTCGACGCAGGCGTCGGCCGGTTCCTGTTCTCCTCCTCGGCCGCCACCTACGGCATGGGCAGCGGAGGAGTGATCGAGGAGGACGACCCGCCCCGACCGATCAACCCGTACGGGGAATCAAAGCTGATCGGGGAGTGGCTGCTGGCCGACGTCGCCCGGGCCACCGGCCTGCGCTACGCCGCCCTGAGGTATTTCAACGTGGCCGGCGCAGTGTCGCCCGAGCTGGGTGACCCCGGCGTGTTCAACCTGGTCCCGATGGTGTTTGACGCCCTCACCCGTGGCGAACGACCCCGGATCTTTGGCGCCGACTGGCCCACGCCGGACGGAACGTGCGTCCGCGACTACGTGCACGTCGCCGACCTGGCCGACGCTCACATTCGGGCACTGGACGCCCTCCAGGCGACTGGGGGCGAGGTGACACCGGAGGCCGATGCAGCGGAGACCGTCGATGGCCTGGTTCTCAACGTGGGGACGGGCCAGGGTTCGTCGGTGCAGGAGGTGATCGACGCCGTCGGACGGGTGCTGGGCCACCCGGTCGACGTCGAGGTCGTCGAGCGCCGCCCCGGCGACCCGGCGGCCCTGGTGGCGTCGGTGGACAGGATCACCGACGTGCTCGGTTGGTCGACCAGCCGCAACCTGGACGACATGGTGAGTTCGGCCTGGGAGGGCTGGCTGGCCCTGCACCCCGAGGCCGCGTCCCTGGCGGAGTAGGTCGTCCCGCCCGTTCGCCGATCCGCGTCGCCGGTAACGGCGACGCCGGTCTCGTAGGCGATCATCACCAGCTGGGCGAGGTCCACCGCGTCGAGTTTCGTCAGCCGAGGACTGATGGGGGTCGTGCCGGTGGCGTGGCTGACGTAGAGCTCGGCCGCAATCTCGGCGTTCGAGCCTCCCCGGGCGATCGAGTGGAGCACGTCCGGCTCGCGAGCGGTGAGGCGGTCGAGCGTGACCGCCGCTCAAGCCGACGCTGACGGTTCTCAGAGGGGGACGTCGCTTGGCAGGTCCGCGGACGGTGGGGGATCGCGTAGGGCGACCCCCGCCGACACCGCAGCGATTCCGAGCAGCTCGGTCAGCGTCGGAATCTGGCGAAGGGTGATCGCCGCCACCAGGGTTGCAGTGGCCGGAAGCACGGCTAACAACAGGGCGAACTGGCCGTGGGTCAAGCGGGGCAGCACCACTTGGTCGATGCCGTAGGGCACGACGTTGGCGAACACCCCGACCGCCAGGGCGGTCGCCAACAGCGGCGGGCGGGTGAACGCCCGGGCGGCCCCGGGGGCGAACACCGGCGCCAGCACCAGCGTGCCCAGAGCGGTCGACAGCGTCAGCCCGGTCGTGCCCAGCCCAAGGTGGGCCAGGCGTTTGCCCAGAACCACGTATCCGGCCCAGCACGCTGCTGCGATGGCAACGAAGACCAGGCCGGCCGCGTTGGCCTGCCACTCGATGCGGGCCAACAGCACAACGCCGGCCGACGCCAGGGCGACGGCGGCCAGGTTGCGGCGGGTGCGGGCGGCCCACAGGGCAACACCGATCGGGCCGGTGAACTCCAGCGCCACCGCCGTCCCCAGCGGCAGGTGATCGATGGCCAGGTAGAACGACGTGTTCATGACCGCCGAGGTGACCCCGAAGGCGAGGGCGGCGCCCAGCACCGCCCGGGAGGTCACCCGGGAACGTACCGAGCGCCGCCATGGCCGGGTGAGCACCAACAGGGCAGCGCTGGCACCGGCGAGCCGAAGCCAGGCGGTGCTGCCGGCGCCGACCTCGTCGAACATGCCGACCGCCAGAGAGGCGCCGACATAGAGCGAGATCCCACCGAGGATGAACGCAGCCACCGGGGCGTCGCCGAGCACGTTGGCGGCGGAGCGGCGCTGGGACACCGCATCATCCTGCCAGCCGCGCCCGCCTGGCCTCCTCTCGCGAGACCGCCGAGCGGGGTGTGGAACAGAGGCGAGGTGCGGAGCGGAGGTGTGGAGCGAAGGTGTGGAGGTGTGCCGGTGAAATTCACCGGCACACCTCCACACCCCGGCACACCTCCACAACCAGGCAAGGTCCGGGGCGCGCTACGGCGATTCAGCAGGAGGATGCGCGTGTCTCGGCCCGGTCGGGGCGTCGGCTACCCAACTGGGCCTGGGTATGGTCTCGATACACTCGCCCGCTACCACGACGATGGGGGAGACAGATGAGCGACGAGCTCTTTTCGGTCAGCGGTAAGACGGCGTTGATCACCGGTGGGTCGCGGGGCATCGGCGCCATGATCGCCCGGGGTTTCGTCGCCGACGGGGCCCGAGTGATCATCGCAGCTCGGAAGGCGGCCGAGTTGGAAGCGACCGCAGCGGACCTGAACGCGCTGCCCGGCGAGGGCAGCGCCACAGCGATCGTCGCCGATCTCGGCTCGGAGGAGGGTGCCCGTGCGCTGGCCGCCGCGGTCGCCGAGCAGACCGACCACCTCGACGTGCTCGTCAACAACGCCGGCGCCACCTGGGGCGTCCCGCTGGAGGAGCACGACCAGGCGTCATGGGACCGGGTGCTCAACCTCAACGTGGCCGGCGTGTTCCACGTGACCAAGTTCTGCCTACCGCTGCTGCGTGCGGCGGGCACTGCCGACGAGCCCGCCCGGGTGATCAACATCGGCTCGATCGACGGCATCCACGTGCCGATCATGGAGACCTACTCGTACTCGGCGTCCAAGGCGGCGGTGCACCAGCTGACGCGCCACCTCGCCAAGCAACTGGCCCCCGACATCACCGTCAACGCCGTGGCACCCGGACCTTTCGAGTCCAAGATGATGGCGGCGACCCTGGAGAGCTTCGGCGACGCGATCGCCGATCAGGCCCCGATGAAGCGGATCGGCCGTCCCGACGACATGGCGGGGGTCGCCCGTTTTCTGGCCTCCCGGGCCGGCGCCTACGTCACCGGCGCAATCATTCCCGTGGACGGTGGCCTGGCCACCGTGGGGTAACCCGGCTCAGGTGGCCTGGCCCCGGTCGGGTCGGGAACCGTCGAGTCGTTGTCGGTGGCTCCGCGTTTCAGGTAGCTGCCACCGTGGGGTCACGCGGCTCAGGTGGCTTGGCGGTACCAGCGGACCGCCGTCGGCGCGGCGGTCGCCAGGATCGCTGCGATCCACAGCAGTGCCAGCACCGTCGAGGTGCCGGTCGACGCGTTGAGCAGACCCTGCTTGCGAAGCGCCGCAGCCTCGACGGGACCGGCCATCAGACCCCGCACCGAGTCGATGATCACCGTGATCGGCTGATGCTTGGCGAAGGCCTGAAGCCAGCCCGGCATCGTCTGCACCGGCACGAAGGCCGAGGACGCGAAGGTGAGCGGGAAGATCAGCGGAAACGCCACCGCCTGGGCCGCCTCGGCGTTGGCCGCTTTGAGCCCGACGAGGGCGAACACCCAGCTGAGCGAGAACGCAGCCAGCAGGATCATGATCGAACCCAGGGCAAAGCCGGTGATCCCACCCGATGGGCGAAACCCGACCAGCAGCCCGATGACGGTCATCAGGGCCACGACGAAGGTGTTGCGGGTCAGGTCGGCCAGCGTACGACCCGCCAGGACGGCCAGGCGCGACATCGGCAGCGACCGAAAGCGGTCGACCACCCCGGTGGCCAGGTCCTCGGCCAGGCCGATACCGGTGGCCGTCGAACCGAAGACGACGGTCTGCACGAAGATGCCGGGCATCAGGAAGTTGACGTAGGCGACGCTGCCCGTCTGGATGGCCCCGCCGAAGACGTAGCGAAACAGGAGGGTGAACATGACCGGCTGGATGAAGGTGAACACCAGCAGCTGGGGTTGGCGGACCAGGTGAAGCAGGTTGCGACGGGTGAGGACCAGCGTGTCGCTGATCGCCCAGGCCAGCGCCGAGCGTTCCTCGGTCTGCAGCGCTTCGCTTCCCCCAAGGTTGGCTGTGGACGTGGTAACCGTCGTGTTGGTCATGAGGTTGCCTCCTGGGGGGTGTCGGCGGTCTCCTCGGCGGCGTGACCGGTAAGGGACAGGAAGACGTCGTCGAGGCTCGGCTCCCGCAATGCCAGACCGGCGACGCCGATCTTTGCGGCGTCGAGCGAGCGCAGCACCGCCATGGCGGTCGCCGGGCCGTCGGCGGTGGCCAGGCGCACCATGGTGCCGTCCTGCTCCGGGCTGCCCTCGGCGCCGGGCACCTCCTGTAACTCCGCCAGGGCAGCGGTCGCCGCCCTGGAGTCGACGAGGTTCACCTCGAGCACGGTGGCGCCCAGCTGGCGCTTGAGCTCCGCTGCCGTACCGCGAGCGATGGCCAGGCCGTGATCGATCACCACGATCTCGTCGGCGAGCAGGTCGGCCTCCTCCAGGTACTGGGTGGTGAGCAACAGGGTGGTGCCGTCGGCCACCAGCTGGCGGATGACCTCCCACAGGTCGCTGCGCGATTTGGGGTCCAGCCCGGTGGTCGGTTCGTCGAGGAACAGCACCGGCGGCTTGTGGACGAGGGCGGCCGCCAGGTCGAGCCGGCGTCGCATGCCGCCCGAGTACGTCTTCGCCGGGCGGCCGCCGGCGTCGGCCAGGTCGAACTGGTCGAGCAGTTCGGTGGCGCGCCGGGCGACCACCTTGCGGGACAGGTGGGCCAGCCGTCCGATCATCTCCAGGTTCTCCTGGCCGGTGAGCAGTTCGTCCACCGCGGCGTACTGGCCCGCCAGCCCGATCACCTTGCGCACGGCGTCCGCCTCGGTCACGACGTCGTGGCCGAGCACCGTGGCCCGCCCCTCATCGGGGATCAATGTGGTGGTGAGCGCCCGCACCATCGTGGTCTTGCCGGCGCCGTTTGGGCCGAGCAGGCCCAGCACCGTGCCGGTGGGGATCGACAGGTCCACTCCGCCGAGGGCGGTGACATCGCCGTAACGCTTGGTGATGCCGTGTGCCTCGATGGCGGGTGCCGGCTTCGACGGGCTGGGCGTGCGTGGGCCGCCTGCGGGGGTGCTTGAGGAGCGGGCGTCATCGAACATTTCAGGAAGCTTTTCGCATGAACGGCCGCTGCGTCGACCCACGGCTGAGATCGTCTCAGGCGGCTTTCATGGACGCCCGATGACGCTCGGCGCTCTTGGCGATGTTCCTCAACATGCCGCCAAAGACGATGCCATGGAACGGCCACACCGCCCACCAGTAGACGTGACCGGCCAAGCCGGTCGGCACGAAGGTGGCCAGCTGATGCAGTGTCGAACCCGTCGCGTCGTCGGCCCCCGGCTCGACCCGGAACTCGAGCCAGGCCCGACCGGGCACCTTCATCTCGGCCCGCAGCCGAAGCAGATGGCCGCGATCGAGTTCCTCGACGCGCCAGAAGTCCAGCGCCTCGCCGACGAAGAGTCGATTGGGGTTGCGGCGGCCGCGCCGCAGACCGACGCCGCCGACCAGCCGGTCCATCCAGCCTCGCACCGACCAGGCGAGGGGGAACGAGTACCAGCCCCGGTCGCCGCCGATGCCCTCGACCACCTCCCACAACACGTCCGATCCGGCGTCACAGTCGAGCTGCCGCTCATCGTGGTAGATGCTGCCGCCGGTCCAGTCCGGGTCGCTGGGTAGCGGGTCGGACGGTGCGCCGGCGGTCGAAGCGCCCGACCATCGGGTGGTGACCTCCCCCCGCTTGATGCGTTCGAGAGCCAGCGACACCGCCTCCTCGTACCCGGTGGGGCCCCACGGGGGCTCGCCGACCTGATCGGCCAGGTCGTGCTCCTCGGTGACCACTTCGTGGATCACCGACTCGATCAGCGGCGCAGCGATCGACCTGGGCACCGGCGTGACCACGTTGACCCAGTGGGCCGACGACTTGGGCGTCAGCACCGGCACCGGGATGATGATGCGGCGGCGCAGCCCGGCCACCTTGGCGTAACGCTGCATCATCTCGACGTAGGTGAACACCTCGGGCCCGCCGATGTCGAAGGTGCGGTTGGCGTCGTCGTCGAGGTGGACCGCCTGGGCCAGGTACCAGATGACGTCGCGCACAGCGATCGGCTGGATGCGGTTGTGTACCCACCGGGGCGTGATCATCGCCGGCAGGCGCTCGGTGAGGTAGCGCATCATCTCGAACGACGCCGACCCCGAACCCAGAATGATCGCCGCCTGAAGAACCGCAGCGGGCACCTGGCCGTCGAGAAACACCTGCCCAACCTCCAGGCGGGAGGCCAGGTGATCGGACAATTCACCCTCGGGGTGCAGGCCACCGAGATAGATGATGCGCTTCACCCCGGCGTGCTCGGCTGCCTTGGCCACGTTGGTGGCCGCCCGGCGATCGACCTCGACAAAGTCGGCGCCCCCCAGCGAGTGCACCAGGTAGTAGACGACGTCGATGCCCTCCATCGCGGCCTCGAGCGTCTCGGGCTCGGTGACGTCGCCCTCGGCCACCTCGATCGAGTCCCTCCAGGGCACGTCGCGCAGCTTCGACGGGGTTCGCACCAGACAGCGCACGCCGTGCCCATCCTCGATGAGGCGCGGCGCAAGCCGTCCGCCGATGTAGCCGGTCGCTCCGGTGAGCAGGATCTTCATCCGCCCAGACTGCTGCGTCCACCGCCCCCATGCCCCGCCGGTCCACGCCCGAGCGCCCGCCCGGCGGGTGTGCCCGATCGCACTGCAGCGCCCGTCACGTTGTCGCCGGGGCCGGGGCGCGGTCACGATGAAGGCCTATGGCTCGAATTTTGGTTACCGAGAAGATCGCCGATCCAGGCCTCGACCGCCTCCGGGAGGCCGGTCATACCGTGGACATCCAGGTGGGGCTGTCCCCCGAGGAGCTGATCGCAACCATCCCAGGCGCTGCGGCGCTGATCATCCGCTCGTCGACCCAGGTGACCGACGAGGTGTTGGCGGCGGGCACCGACCTGGTCATGGTGGGCCGGGCGGGCATCGGCCTCGACAACGTCGACCTGGAGGCGGCCACCCGGCGCGGCGTCATGGTGGTCAACGCGCCGCAGTCCAACACGCTGTCCGCAGCCGAGCACACGATGGCGATGCTGCTGGCGCTGGCACGCAACATCCCCCAGGCATGCGCAGCGTTGCGCCAGGGCCGCTGGGAGCGCAGCCAATGGAACGGCGTCGAGCTAGCCGACAAGACCTTGGGCGTCATCGGTCTGGGCCGTATCGGCACCTTGGTGGCCCAACGGGCGATGGCCTTCGGCATGCGGCTGGTCGCCTACGACCCCTTCCTCTCCGTCGAGCGGGCCCGGCAGCTCAACGTCGAGCTGCTCGACTTGGACGAGCTGCTCCAGCAGGCCGACTTTGTCACCCTGCACCTTGCCAAGACCCCCGAAACGATCGGCATGCTCGACGCCAAGCGCCTGGCGGCCGCCAGGCCCGGACTGCGGATTGTCAACGTTGCACGGGGCGGCATCATCGTCGAAGACGACCTGGCCGACGCGGTTCGTTCCGGCCACGTCGCAGGAGCTGCACTCGACGTGTTCGCCTCCGAGCCAACGACCGAGTCGCCACTGTTCGACCTGGACAACGTCATCGTCACCCCGCACCTCGGGGCGTCGACCACCGAGGCCCAGGACAAGGCGGGCGACGTCATCGCCGACATGGTGCTGCTGGCGTTGGCCGGCGACTTCGTGCCGTTCGCCGTCAACGTCGAAGCGGCCGAGGTGCCCGAGACCGTTCGGCCCTACCTGGGCCTTGCCGACGACCTCGGGCGGATCTTCGCCGGCCTGGTCGGCGACAACACGCCGGCCCTGGAGATCGAGATGTGCGGCCAGATCGCCGAGCACGACACCCGCCTGCTGGCCCTGTCGGCGCAAAAGGGGTTCTTCGGGGCGGTGACCGGCCAGCCGGTCAGCTACGTCAACGCCCCACAGATCGCCGAGCAGCAGGGAATCGAGCTGCGGACGGTCACCTGCACCGACCCGGTCGACTACCTCAGCCGCATCACGCTGTCCGGCGGTGGTCACTCCGTCTCGGGCGCGTTGGTCGGTCTTCAGCACGTGCCCAAGGTGGTGGGTATGGACGATCACACCGTCGATATCACCGTCGCCTCGCACATGCTGGTGATCCACAACCGAGACGTCCCGGGCCGCATCGGGTTCGTCGGGGGTGTGCTCGGCGAGGCCGCGGTGAACATCGAGGACATGAACGTGGGCAAGAACCCCTCGGGCGAAGGCTCGCTCATGGTGGTGACCACCACGCAGTCCACACCACCCGTCGTCGTCGAGGCGCTGCGCAAGGGCGAGGGGATCGAGTCGGTCCGCTCGGTCGGCTGAGCGGGGGTCGGTCCCGGACAACCGCCGGGGCCGACGTCTTCAGCCCCAACGGTCCGTCGGTGGCCAATGCTCAAATGTGCCTTGGAGCCGCTGTGACGGCTGCTGGACACAGTTGAGCCCAGCCGGCCCGCCGCCGGGGCGAGCGGGTCACCGGCCCCGGGGATCTCCACCCAGTGACGGCCAGCCAACCCTGACCGAAGATCCGCTCATGCTGGACGAAGCGGCCCTGAGGGAGCTGGCGGCCACCCAACACGGGGTTGCGTCACGCGTGCAGCTGCAACAGGCCGGGCTCACCCCTCGGGCAATTCGGCACCGGATCGCAACGGGACGGTGGGTGTCCATCGGTCGGAACGTGGTCGCGCTCGGGCCGGTGCCCACCGACATCTGGGGTCGCGCTCAGGCCGGCGTGCTGGCGGTGCCCAGCGCCACGGTCAGCCATCGAACCGCAGGCGCTCTCCATGGTCTCCCGGGTCTGAGCCCGGCGACCCGGGCGCCCATCGACCTGTCGACGACCGTGCTCAGCGCCGTCGGCCCTGCGGACGTGCGCCTCTTTCGCCGCACCCATCGTCCCCGCTTCCAGCATCTCGGCGGAATGGCCATCACCACGGTGCCACAGACCCTGTTCGATCTGGCGGCGGTGCTGCCCGTCGAAGAGCTGGACCGGGTCGTCGACCTGAGCCTTGCCCAGCGCCGACTTCCGTTGTCGGTGCTGGAGCTCTCCGTGGAGGAGCTGTCGGGTCGTGGCGTGCGCGGTACGCCGGCGCTGCGTCATCTGCTGGCATCGCGACGCAGCGAGGGCGGCTCGGAGAGCGAGCTGGAACGGCTGTTCCTGGAGGGCTGGACCGCGGCCGGGGGCGTGCCGGGTCGTCAACAGGTGCAGATGCCATGGCACGCCCGGGTCGACCACCTGTGGGACGACGAGATGGTGATCGGCGAGAACGACTCCCGCAGCTGGCACACCAGGGAGCGTGATTTCGACTCGGATCGCCAACGCGACGCCGAGGCGGCCTCGTTCGGATACCTGACCGTGCGCATCACCTGGGGGCAGGTGAAGTACGACCTTGAGGCAACGCTCGTGCGTCTGGCCAAAATCCTGCGGGTCAGGGCTGGAATGGCCAGCCACACCTCAACCTAGGCCTGGCGGCCGACCGGGGGCGCCCCGAACCCAGCCCGGGCCCGCTCGTCGGGTCGGCGGCGCGTCACGCTGAGGGATGCGGGCCGCCTCAGTTGCGGAGCTTGGAGAGCAGCCGCAGCAGCTCCAGGTACAGCCAGATGATGGTGACCAGCAGCCCGAAGGCGCCGTACCACTCGAAGTCGCGGTCGAGGCCCATCTTCTCGCCCCGCTCGATGAAGTCGAAGTCGAGCGCCAGGTTCATGGCGGCGATGCCGGCGACGATGACGCTGAAGCCGATGCTGAGTGGGGTCGAGCTGGAGAGGAAGCTCACCGCTTGGGCTCCGGCGAACAGGCTGATCAGGAAGCTGATGCCGTAGAACACCATGATTCCGAGGGTGGCGAAGATGACCGTGCGACGGAACTTGTCGGTCACCTTGATGATGCGGAAGCCGTACAGGAACAACATGACCAGGAACACGGCGAGCGTGGCCCCGATCGCCTGCACGACGATGCCGCCCTGGAACGACTCGTACATCTTGGAGATGGCGCCGACGAAGAAGCCTTGGGCCAGCGCGTAGACGGGGGCGATGAACTTGGCCATCCGAGGCCTGAACCACAGGCCGATCAGGCAGACGAACCCGACGCCGACGCCGACCCAGGCCAGCATCGGGATCGTGAAGTTGGTCACCTGCTGGCCTGCGGCATTGAAGCCCGTCGTGGGTGAGGCGGTCTGCACCCAGCCGAACGCTGCGCTGAGCAACAGCAGCGCCATTAGCACCGAGGTGGCCCAGGCGGTGCCCCGCATCGTCATGCCAAGGCCGTCGTCGTCGAGACCGACGGGACGCTCCATGCCGGGGGGCGGCCATTGGGTCATCGTGTCGCCCGAGGCCGCCGACCCGGGGCCCCAGGTCGTCGCCTTTTCCAGCGATTTGTCGTTGAGCATTGGGTTGGCCATCGGCTCAGCCTACTGAGAAATCGGGCCAACCTGGCGGCATCACCCGGCGGTCGCCAGGCTGGGCATCCATGCTGGTCGCCGGGCCTCGAAGGCACTGATGGCGTCGGCGTGGGACAGGGTGAGGGCGATGTCGTCCAGGCCGTTGACCAGGCGGTGCTGGGCCGACGGCTCCAGCTCGAAGCGCTCCTCGACACCGAGCGACTGCACCTCGACGGTGGCGGTTTCGACGTCGATCTCCAACATCAGGGACGGGTCGTCCTCGAGCGCCCGCAGCAGGCGCTCGCCCAGCTCGAAACTGACCGTGACCGGCACCAAACCGACCTTGGTGGCGTTGTTGACGAAGATCGGCCCGAACCGGGGTGAGATCACCGCGTCGAAGCCGTACTGCTGCAGCGCCCACACCGCGTGCTCCCGCGACGATCCGGTGCCGAAGTTGGGCCCGGCGACGAGGATGTTGGCCCCCTGGTAGCGCTCGTCGTTGAGCACGAAGTTGCGGTCGTCGCGCCATTCGGAGAACAGGCCCCGGTCAAAGCCGGTGCGCTCGACCCGCTTGAGCCAGTCGGAGGGGATGATCTGGTCGGTGTCGACGTCGGAGCGGTCGAGGGGCACGGCGCGGCCGGTGATGATGCGGACGGGTTCCATGGTGGTGGTCCTTTCGGGGAAACGGAGAACTGATTCGGGCGGGAGGTGAGGGCGCTGGTCGGCGCTGTGGCTGACCGGACCGGGCCGATAGGTGAGCGGAATTTGGGCGGCGGGTAGGTGTGATCCAAGCGGTGGGAAGGCGTGGCCTGGGAGCGAGGAGGCGGCCTACAGGTCGGCGGGCTCGGCGAAGTGCCCGGCGATGGCGGTGGCGGCGGCCACCTCGGGCGACACCAGGTGGGTGCGTCCGCCGCGGCCCTGGCGGCCCTCGAAGTTGCGGTTCGACGTGGACGCCGATCGCTCGCCGGGGGCGAGGGTGTCCGGGTTCATGCCCAGACACATCGAGCAGCCGGGCTCGCGCCAGTCGAACCCGGCGTCGCTGAACACGGCGTCGAGCCCCTCGGCCTCGGCCTGAGCCTTGACCGCGTGGGAGCCAGGGACGACGTAAGTGCGCAGGTTGGAGGCGATCGTTCGCCCCCGCACAACGGCCGCGGCGGCGCGCAGGTCCTCGATGCGGGCGTTGGTGCACGATCCGATGAAGATCACGTCGACGCCCACCTCCTTCATCGGCTGGCCGGCGGACAGGTCCATGTACTCGAGCGCCCGCGCGGCGGCCGCCGCCTCGGTCGGGTCGTCGAAGGAGGTCGGGTCGGGCACGGCGCCATCGAGGGGCACGACCTGGCCCGGGTTGGTGCCCCAGGAGATGTGGGGGCGGATCTCGGCTGCGGCGAGGAAGATCTCCTTGTCGAACACGGCGTCGTCGTCGGTTACCAGCTGCGCCCAGTCGGCCAGCGCCTGCTCCCAGGCCTCGCCGGTCGGCGCGTGGGGGCGGCCCTCGACGTAGTCGTAGGTGGTCTGATCCGGGGCGATCAGCCCCGCTTTGGCGCCGGCCTCGATCGACATGTTGCAGACGGTCATGCGCCCCTCCATCGACAGCGCCCGGATGGCAGAGCCGCGGTACTCGGCGATGTAGCCGATGCCGCCGCCGGTGCCGAGCCGACCGAGGATGGCCAGGATGATGTCCTTGGCGGTCGAACCGGCCGGCAGCTCGCCGTCGACGTTGATCCCCAGGGTCTTTGGACGCACCTGGCTGAGGCACTGGGTGGCCATGACGTGCTCCACCTCGGAGGTGCCGATGCCGAAGGCCAACGAACCGAAGGCGCCGTGGGTAGCGGTGTGGGAGTCGCCGCACACGATCGTCATCCCGGGCAAAGTGAGGCCCTGTTCGGGGCCGATGATGTGCACGATCCCCTGAAGCTTGTTGCCCATCGGGTACGCGGTCACGCCGTAATCCTTGGCGTTGCTGCGCAGCGTGTCGATCTGCTTGCGCGACACCGGATCGACGATCGGGGCGCCGATGTCGGCGGTGGGCACGTTGTGGTCCTCGGTGGCCAGTGTGAGTTCGGGGCGGCGCATTGTGCGGCCGGCCATGCGCAGGCCCTCGAACGCCTGGGGAGAGGTCACCTCGTGGACCAGGTGCAGGTCGATGTACAACACGTCGGGCTCGCCGGGGGCCGAGTGGACGACGTGGTTGTCCCACACCTTTTGGCTGATCGTGCGTGGGCCTGCGGGGTTGGTGGTGGGGGACACTTCGGCTCCTCTGGATGCTGGGCGGGAAGGGACGGTTGCCGAGCGGATGGCAGCAGTTGCACGAAGCGATCGGCTGCGGGAGTCCGTCCTCGGCATGTGGAGGGCGTCGGGGCACTCGTGTCTCACATAGTGAGACGCGAGTCTTGCTCCGTGGTACGATGGTACCCATGCCCAACACCGGAGGCAACCGGCCTCGAGCGAAGACGAGTGGGGGCGAGCCACTTGACGGGGCGCTAGCGCCGGCGCTCGCCACCGGCGTCGGCGTACTCGACAAGTCGATGACGATCGTCACCGCACTCGAGGACGGTCCCGCACGGCTGAGCGAGCTGACCGACCGCACCGGCATGAGCCGGGCCACCGTTCACCGCCTGGCCAGCTCGCTCGACGAGCATGGCCTGGTGCGGCGCACGACCGACGGCAGCTTCGCGCTGGGCTACCGGCTGGTGGGGCTGGCTGCCCGAGCGCTCGGCGGGTCGGCGCTGGCCGAGACGGCGCGCCCGACGGTGACAGCGTTGCGCGACGTCACCGGCGAGAGCGCCCAGTTGTGGCTGCCCGACGGGGAGTGGCGCGTGTGTTTGCTGTCGGTCGAAGCCACTCACGAGCTGCGCACGATCGTCGACGAAGGGTCCCGTGTGGCGATCGACGTCGGTTCGGGCGGGCGGGCCCTTCAGGGCGAGGCCGGCACGGCCGGATGGGTGGCCACCGTCGGTGAGCGGGCCGACGGGGTGGGATCGGTGTCCGCCGGGGTGCTCGGGCCGTCCGGCAGCGTGGTCGCTGCGGTCGGGATCTCCGGCCCGATCGACCGCCTCGGCGACGATCCCGGCGCCCGTTTCGGGGGCGACGTAGTCGCTGCGGCCAACGAGCTGTCCGAGGCGCTCGGGGTGCCGCCCCGCCATGGCTGAACCGGGGTGGGCGTCCGCTGCCGGCTCACCGGACGCGACGGCGAACGGTGTCGGGTTGGTGGCGGCCGGTCACGAAGTGACCGCGGATGCCGCCGCGCTGATGCTCGCCGTCGGAGGCAACGCCTGGGACGCAGCGGTCGCCGCCGGGTTCGCTGCCACCGCCGCCGAACCCCTGTACACCAGCCTGGCGGGCGGCGGCTTTCTGCTGGCGACGGGGCCAGGTTTGGGGTCGATCCTGTTCGACTTTTTCGTATCGGTGCCGGGCTTGGGTCGCACCCGCCCGGTCGAGGCGCCCGTTCCGGTGCCGATCCGTTTCGGTGCCGCCACCCAGACCTTTCACGTCGGGCCGGGGTCGGTGGCGGTCCCCGGGCTGCTCGCCGGTCTGCTGGCCGTGCACCGGCGTCTGGGCACGTTGCCCCTTGCCCAGGTGGTGGCACCGGCGATCGAGGCGGCCGCCATCGGCCAGCGGGTGGGCGCGATGGTGCGGGTGGCCGGTCTGCTGGCCCCCGTGATGGGACGGACGCCCACCGGTGCCGAGCTGTACCTGCGCGACGGCCGTCCCCTCGCCGAGGACGATCATTTCCACAACCCGCAGCTCGCGGCGGTACTTAGCGAGGTGGGCGCGGGTGGCCGGGACGGCTTTGCCCCCGACGAGTTGGGGGGAGCGGTCACCGCCGCCGATCTGGACGAGTACCGGGTGGAGGAGCGACGGCCCTTGACGCTCGACCTCGACGGTGTCGCGGGCTGGACCAACCCGGCCCCTGCATTCGGTGGCCGCCTGGTGGCCCTCGGGCTGGAGCGTTTGGCCGGTGACCCGAGGGGATCGGACAGGCGCACGCCCGACGGCGCATTGGCCATTGCCGACGTGCTGGTCGCCCAGGGAGACGCCCGCCGGCGTCTCGTCGGCGCCGTGCAGGGCACCACGCACCTGTCGGTGATCGACCGCTGGGGCAACCTGGCGTCGATGACCGCCTCCAATGGCTCGGGCTCCGGAGAGTTCGCACCCGGCTCGGGCGTTCAGCTGAACAACATGATGGGGGAGGAGGACCTGCACCCCGCCGGGTTCGACGCAGCGGTGCCGGGCACGCGGATCCCGTCGATGATGGCGCCGACCGCCCTGCGCCTCGACCGTAGGGGTCGATCCGTGGCGCTCGGCAGCGGCGGATCGGAGCGCATCCGCTCGACGATCACCCAGGTGACCGCCGACCTGGTCAGCGAGGCCTTACCGGCCGACCAGGCGGTGGCCGCCCCCCGTCTGCACTGGGACGGCTCGTCGCTCCAGGCCGAGCCGGGCCTCCCGGCGGCGGTGCTCGAGGCGCTCGCCGCCCGATACCCGGTGGTCGAATGGGGCCACCGGGACCTGTACTTCGGTGGGCTTCACCTGGTGGCCACGCCGGACGTCGCCGTCGGCGACCCACGCCGCGGCGGCGCAGTCCGAGTGGTCAGGCCGGAATGATCTAGTAGTACCAGGGGTAGGGGGACCAGTCCGGGTCACGCTTCTCGAGGAACGAGTCCCGGCCTTCGGCTGCCTCGTCGGTCATGTAGCCCAGGCGGGTGGCCTCCCCGGCGAACAGCTGCTGGCCGACCAGGCCGTCGTCGATCAGGTTGAAGGAGTACTTCAGCATGCGTTGGCCCATCGGGCTTTTGCCATTGATCTTGGCCCCCCACTCCAGCGCCACATCCTCGAGCCGCTCGTGGTCGACCACGGCGTTGACCATGCCCATGCGGTGGGCATCGTCGGCCGAATACTCGTCGCCGAGGAAGAAGATCTCCCGGGCGAACTTCTGGCCCACTTGGCGGGCCAGGTAGGCCGACCCGTAGCCGCCGTCGAAGCTGGCCACATCGGCGTCGGTCTGCTTGAAACGGGCGTGCTCCCGGCTGGCCAGCGTCAGGTCGGAGACGACGTGCAGGCTGTGCCCGCCGCCTGCGGCCCAGCCGGGCACGACGCAGATCACCACCTTGGGCATGAAGCGGATGAGGCGTTGCACCTCCAGGATGTGCAGCCGGCCGGAGCGGGCCGGGTCGATGCTCTCGGCGGTGTCGCCCTCGGCGTAGCGGTAGCCATCCTTCCCCCGGATGCGCTGGTCGCCACCCGAACAGAACGCCCATCCGCCGTCCTTGGGGGACGGGCCGTTGCCGGTCAGCAGCACGCAGCCGACGTCGGAGGTGGTCCGAGCGTGTTCGAGCACCCGGTAGAGCTCGTCGACGGTGTCGGGCCGGAACGCGTTGCGGATCTCGGGCCGATCGAAGGCCACCCGCACCGTGCCCTGATCGACGGCCCGGTGGTAGGTGATGTCGTTGAGGTCATCGAAGCCGGGAACGTCCTCCCAGCGCTGCGGGTCGAACAGGTCCGAAACAGGCGGTGCCATAGGCACGGGACCCTAGCGAACGAGACGCTCGGACCAACCCGGTCGTGCCCCGAAGCGGGGAGCCCAGAACGCGGTCTGGCGGTCGTTTGGGCTCCCGAGTTGCGGGATGGCGCGCAACTGGGGAGTGGGGAGCGCGGTCTGGCGGTCGTTTGGGCTCCCGAGTTGCCGGTAGTTCGGGAATCGGCGGAGGAACTACCCGCGAGGTCGGCGCCGTTGGGCCTTGCGACGGGCTCGCTGGTTGGTCTCCCGCTGCCGGTCGCGGGAGCGCACCTCGAGCTGTTCGTCCAGCCGGGTGAGCTCGTCGGCGAGCGAGCGGTACTGCTCCAGGCGCTCGGTCGATACGGCCGTCTCGGCGGCACAGCCGTCCTCACCCTGGTGGGCGCAGTCCTCGAAGCGACATGAGCGCGCTGCCGAAGTCACCTCGGGAAAGGCGAGCGCCAGGCCGTCCCAGGCCTGCCACAGCCCAACACCGCGGATGCCGGGGGTGTCGATCAGCAGCCCGCCCCCGCTCAGCGCCAACAGCTGCCCGGTGACCGTGGTATGGCGCCCCCGCAGGTCGCTTTCGCGGACGTTGCCGGTGAGCGCCACCCGCCGCCCGGCCAGCGCGTTGACCAGGCTGGACTTGCCCGCCCCCGACGCACCCAGCAGCGCAACGGTGACCCCCGGCGCCAACAGCGGCCGCAGCTCGTCGAGGCCGCTGCCGGTGAGGTTGGACACAGCGACGACGTCGACCCCGGGCGCGGCCTCCGCTGCCGCCGACCGGGCGGCGGCCAGCTGGGTGGCGTCGACCTGGTCGGACTTGGTCAGCACCACCGCCGGCCGGGCTCCGCTCTCCCAGGCGATCACCAGCTCGCGCACCAGCCGGGCGGGGTTGACCCCGGTGTCGAGGGGTTGCAACACCAGCAGGTGGTCGAGGTTGGCGGCCACCGCCTTGGCGCTCAAAGCGAGATCGTCGCGATCTGCCCCGGGCGACCGACGCTCGAGCACGCTGCGACGCGGCAGGCGCACCTCGATGCGGGCGGCGTCGGGGTTGAGGCCGCACCAGTCGCCGACCACCGCGTCCCGGGCCTCCTTGTTGGCGACGATCAGCTGCCGTCCGAAGGACACCCCAGCACCGTCGACGCTGAGCCCGCCCTTGTCGATGCGGGTGATGCGGGCGGGTATCAGGTGGTCGGTTGCCGCCGCCGCCCAGGTCGATTCCCAAGCGTCATCCCAGCCGAGCTCGCGTTGCTGCACCCCTCCAGTCTGGCCGGACGGCACTGTGTCGTGCGTCGTTGGCGTCCGTCGCCCCGTGCCGACACCGGGACGAGCACGGGTACCTTGGGTTGGTGAGCGTCGACGAACCCACCGAAACCTCCGGGCAGGATCTCGGCGCCATCGCTGCGATCGACATCGGCACCAACTCGATCCACACCGTGTTGGCGCGAGTGCTCGACCGGGGACGCTACGAGGTGTTGACCCGCGAGAAGGCCACCGTTCGGCTCGGGTCGGGCGGCGGCGACATGGACACCCTGGACGCTGATGCGATCGACCGGGGCATCGCTGCCCTGACCAGGGCGGCGCAGCTGGCTGTCGAGCGCAACGCTCTCGTCGTCGCCGTGGCGACCAGCGCCGTGCGCGAGGCCTCCAACTCCAAGGCGTTCATCCGCCGGGCGCGCGACGAGGCCGGCGTGAGCGTCGAGGTGATCTCAGGGGTCGAGGAGGCTCGGTTGATCCACCTGGGCGTTCTCGGTGCGCTCCCGGTATTCGATCGGCCCCATGCGCTGATCGATATCGGGGGTGGAAGCACCGAGGTGCTCTACGGCACCGGCGACGAGGTGACCGCGTCGCGCAGCTTCAAGCTGGGCGCCATTCGGACCACCCGTCGGTTCTTCCCTGACGGATTGTTCGGCGCGGGGCCCGAGAAGGCCCGCAGCAGGCAGATGAGGGCAGCCCAGGCTCACGTGGCATCAGCGCTGGCACCGTTCGCCACTGCTGTGGCGGACCTGCCGGCCGAGGTGGTGGCCGGGTGCTCGGGGACGATCGAGACGCTGGCGGCCATGGCGCGGGCCAAGGCGGGGGAGAACGGGCGGTCGGCCAACGGGTCGACGATGACCCGTCGCGAGCTCGACGCCGTGGTCGACGCCATCCTGGAGGCGACGTCGCTCGACGACCTCAAGGCCCTGCCCGGGATGGAGCCAAGCCGGGCCGACATCATCGTTGGAGGGGCCCTGATCGTTCAGGGCGCGATGGACGCCTTCGGGTGGGAGCGCCTGACCATTTCGGAGGGCTCCCTGCGCGAGGGGGTGCTGGAGGAGGCCCAGGCACGGCTGACCGGCGGCGACACAGCGCACCTGGCCGACCTTCGTCGCCATTCGGTGGAGCACCTGCTGATCGCCACCGACGAGGACCCCGACCATGCCCGCTGCATCGCTCGCCTGAGCCTGGCGATCTTCGATGGCTTGGAGCGGGTGCACGGCCTGGGCGCCGAACACCGCGAGCTGCTTGAGGCCGGTGCGCTGCTGGCCAACGTGGGGCTGATGATCAGCCACAGCGCCCACCACAAGCACAGCTACTACATCGTCCGCAACACCGACCGTTTGTCCGGGTTTAACGACCGCGAGATCGAGATGGTCGCCCAACTGGCCCGCTTCCACCGCAAGGCCCGCCCCGACGAGCAGCGCCACCCCGAGTTTGGCGCCCTGTCGCTGGTCGACCGGGCGGTCGTGCGCACCCTGGCCGGCATCCTGCGGGTGGCTGTGGGCCTCGACCGCTCGCACGCCAACAAGGTGGGCGACGTCGAGGTGCTGGTCTCGGCCGACGAGGTGTCGGTGGTGGCAAGCCCCACTGAAGCGGGCGGCGATATCGACCTGGAGCTCTACGCCGGTGCGGCCAATACCAACCTGCTGGCCGAGGTGCTCGGCCGGAGCGTCAGCGTCTCCGGCGCGGCGTGAACGTCACCGGCCCGGTACCGTCAGCGAACTGACGGAACCGGACCGGAGCGACGGAGGTTTGGAGCGCCTCGGACTTGGGTGCGTCGAGAAGCGCAGCGCCGACGAGCCTCAGTCCGCTAGCGAGGCTGGCGGGCGATCTCTTCGAGCAGCGCCACCATCTTTTCCTCGTTGGTCGGCTCGACGTCGGCGTCGGTGGCCGACCGTTCCTTCCAGTGGTTGTAGGGGCGCACGACCACGAAGAACACCGCGGCGGCGATGGCGAGGAAGTTGATGACAGCGATGATCACCGAGCCCCACATGAACTCTGCTCCGCTGATCGTGAAGCTGGCCGTGGCGAGGCTGTCGGTATTGGGCAGGATGAGCCCGATCAGTGGGCTGAGCAGGCCCTCGACGAAGGAGTTGATCACCACCGCAAAAGCGGCGCCGATCACCAGGCCGACTGCCAGGTCCAACACGCTGCCCTGGTTGATGAACTTCTTGAAGTCTTCGATCATGGTTGTACTCCTGAGCGCTTTCACGGGAAAACGATGTGAGGTCTCACATTGCTTTGCACGGTACTCGCCCATGCAGGCTCAGAGGTCGATCGCCACGATCTCCACGTTCAACACGTTGCCGTTGGGCGCGGTGAACGAGACGGTGTCGCCCACCTTTTTGCCTCCAAGCTGCACACCGAGCGGTGAGGTGGGGGAGACGACGTCGATGTCGCCCGACTGTTCCTCGATCGACCCGTACAGGTAGCGGTCGATCTCGTCGTCACCCTCGTAGCGCAGTGAAACCGTCACGCCGGTTCGCACCGCGTCGATCGGGCCGTCGTCGCCGACGACCACAGCGTCCTCGAGGAGCCCGGCGATCTGGCCGATCCTGGCCTCCATCTTGCCCTGTTCGTCCTTGGCCGCGTGGTAGTCGCCGTTCTCCTTGAGGTCGCCCAGCTCGCGGGCGGCCTCGATCTTTTCGGCGATCTCCAGGCGTCCACTGGACGTCAGGGTGTTCAGCTCGGCGCTCAGTCGGTCGTAGGCAGCCTGTGACAGCTCGTGGGTGTTGGCCATAGCCCGACCACGATACCGGGTCGTGCCCGCCCGGTGGCGCGCTGGTAGCATCGCTCGTGATGAACCGGACCGCCTTCCGCACCGCCGTAGCGATCATTCGTTAGCACGCATCGGTTTCCGATGCGTGCGTCCAGCCGTCCACTTCGTGGGCGGTTTTTTCTTGTCCCAAAGCCGATGCTGTCCGCCCGAACACCAGGCCGGCCAGTACGAGCAGCCGCCCATCCCCCCACTAGCCGGAACATGAGTTGATGATGAACACCAGCCAGGTCACGCCAACCGGCGCACCCGACGAACAAGCACCCGACGCGCAGACACCCGACGAGCAGGAGTCCGCCCGCCGACCGCACCGCATTGGTGTGATCGGCGGCGATGGCATCGGCCCCGAGGTGACCGCCCAAGCGCTGCGGGTGCTCGAGGCGGCCGGCCTGGAGATGGAGCTGACCCACTACGACCTGGGCGCCGCCCGCTACCTGCGCGACGGCACCGTGCTGCCCGACCCGGTGATGGAAGAGTGGCGACGGCTCGACGCGCTGCTGCTCGGCGCGGTCGGCGACCCGGCGCCGGGGCAGGCAGCACCGGCCGGCCTGGTCGAGCGGGGGATCCTGCTGCGCATGCGCTTCGAGCTCGACATGTACATCAACTACCGGCCGTTCCGCCTGCCGCCGGCGGTGAACTTTGAGGTGATCCGCGAGAACACCGAAGGCGCCTATGCCGGGGAAGGCGGCTTTCTGCGCCGGGGCACCCCGTACGAGGTGGCCACCCAGGGTTCGGTCAACACCCGCCACGGCGTCGAGCGCTGCATTCGCTACGCCTTCGACCAGGCGGTGGCGAGCGAACGCCACCACCTCACGCTGGTCCACAAGAAGAACGTGTTGACCTTTGCCGGCGACCTCTGGCAGCGCACCTTCGACGAGGTGGCCGTGGACTATCCCCAGGTCGACACCGCCTACCAGCACGTCGACGCCGCCTGTATCCACTTCGTCGAGCGGCCCGAGAGCTACGACGTCATCGTCACCGACAACCTGTTTGGCGACATCCTCACCGATCTGGGTGGGGCGGTGGCCGGCGGGGTCGCCTATGCGGCCTCGGCCAACCTCAACCCGGATCGCACCGGCCCGTCGATGTTCGAACCGGTGCATGGCACCGCACCCGACATCGCCGGCACCAACCAGGCCAACCCGATCGCTGCGGTGATCTCCGCCGGTCTGATGGCCCGGTTCCTCGGCGACGATGCCGTGGCCGACGCAATCGCCGGCGCCACCTCGGACCCGCAGCGCTACAGCGGTTCCACCTCCGACATCGGCGACGCCCTCGTCGCCGCCGTGTCCGCCTGACCCTCCGTTCTCACCCGAGTACACCGCCGATCGCTCGCCGACGGCCGTCCACCACATCGACCGGCCGCCGGCCACCTATCCCGGCTCCGGTCACCGCCAAGGAGTTGCGCCATGCCATTGACCCCCACGCCCTTCATCTGGATGAACGGTTCCTTGGTGCCCTGGGACGAGGCGCAGATCCACGTGCTCACCCACACGCTGCACTACGGCACCGGCGTGTTCGAGGGCATCCGTGCCTACCCGACGCCTGACGGGCCCGGCATCTTCCGGCTGACCGATCACATCGCCCGTCTCAAGCGTTCGGCCGACATCCTGGCGATGCCGCTGCCCTACAGCGTGGATGAGCTGGTGGCCGCCACCAAGGAGACCGTGGCCTCCACCGGGCTCGACGGCTGCTACGTGCGCCCGATCGCCTACTACGGATACGGCGAGATGGGGCTGTCGACGATCGCGCTGAAGGTCGACGTCGCCATCGCCTGCTGGCCGTGGGGCGCCTACCTGGGCGACGACGCGGTAACCAAGGGCGTGAAGCTGAAGATCAGCTCGTGGCAACGCCACGACCACAACACCATGCCGCCGGCGGCCAAGACCACCGGTAACTACGTCAACTCCTCGCTGGCCAAGGTGGAGGCGCTCAACGCCGGCTACGACGAGGCTGTGCTGCTGAACCGGGCCGGCTGCATCGCCGAGTGCTCGGGTGAAAACCTCTTCGTCATCACCAACGGAAAGATCACCACCCCGCCGCTGCATGCCGGGGCGCTCGAGGGCATCACCCAGCACACGGTCACCCAGCTGCTCGCCGATATGGGTCATGAGGTGGTGGAGAACAACCTGGTGCGCTCGGATCTCTACACCGCCGACGAGGCGTTTCTTGTCGGAACCGCTGCCGAGGTGTCGGCGGTGAACTCGGTCGACGACCGTCCAATTGCCTGTCCGGGAGCGATCACCACCGAGCTGGCCAAGCGCTACGCCAACGTCGTCCGCGGCGGTGACGACAAGTACCGGTCCTGGGTGGAGCTGCCATGAGCGAGGAGCGTGACACCGCTCCGTCCGGCGCTGCGGCGCCACCCGGCGCAGCCCCCGAGATCGCCCTGCCCGAACGGGTCGACGTGTTCGACACCACGCTGCGGGACGGCTCGCAGTTCGAGGGCATCTCGCTGTCGGTCGACGACAAGCTGCGCATCGCCGAGCAGCTCGATTACCTGGGCGTCGCCTGGATCGAGGGCGGCTTTCCGCAGGCCAATCCCAAGGACGCCGAGTTCTTTCGTCGGGCGGCCGCCGGTGAGCTGAAGCTCGATACGTCTCGGCTGGTCGCCTTCGGTTCTACCCGCAAGCCTGGGGGTGTCACCGACAGCGACGCCACCCTGACCACCCTCCTCGACGCGGGTACCGAGACGCTGTGCATCGTCGGCAAGGGATCGGCCTGGCAGGTGCGCAAGACGCTGAACACGACCCTGGACGAGGGCCGGGCGATGACGTCGGACTCGGTCCGATACCTCAAGGCGGCCGGCCGCCGGGTGTTCTTCGACGTCGAGCACTGCTTCGACGGCTACAAGGAGGACCCGGACTTCACCCTGTCGGTGATCGAAGCGGCGGCGCTCGCCGGTGCCGACTGCGTCGTGCTGTGCGACACCAAGGGCGGGTCGCTTCCACACGAGGTGCAGGCGATCACCGCCGAGATCGCCCATCGCTTCGATGGGCTGCAGCTGGGAATCCACACCCAGGACGACACCGGTTGCGCCGTGGCCAACGCGGTCGCCGCCGTTCTGAGCGGCGCTACCCAGGTGCAGGGCACGATCAACGGATACGGCGAGCGCACCGGCAACGCCGATCTGATCACCGTGATCCCCAACCTGACCCTGAAGCTGGGGGTGGGAACGCTGCCCGAGGGGCGGCTGGAGCGGTTGGGCCCGGTCAGCCGGCACGTCGCCGAGCTGGTCAACCTGCCGCTCGACCCGGCGGCGCCCTACGTGGGCACGTCGGCGTTTGCCCACAAGGGCGGGCTCCACACCTCGGCGCTGCGCCGGGCGGGCACGGCCGCGTACGAGCATGTCGACCCGGCCTTGGTCGGCAACCACAGCCGGGTGTTGGTCTCCGACCTGGGCGGTCGGACCGGCATGTCGATGAAGGCCGAGGAGCTCGGTGTCGACCTCGATGCGGGCGAGGCCGCCACCCTCAACGACACTCTGAAGGGCCTGGAGGCCGACGGTTGGGTGTTTGAGGCCGCCGATGCGTCGCTCGAGCTGCTGATGGCCAGCGCGGCCGGATGGGAGCAGCCGTATTTCCGCACCGAGGCCTACCGGGTGTCGGGCTATCACCGGGCCGACCCGAACCAACCCGGGCAAGGCGCCCACCTGTCGACCGAAGCGACGGTGAAGGTGTGGGTCGGCGACGAGCGGATCGCTGCAGTGGGGGAGGGCAACGGCCCGGTCAACGCCCTCGATGCCGCCCTGCGCACCGCCCTGGGGCGCCACTATCCCCACCTCGAGCGGATTCATCTCACCGACTTCAAAGTGCGGGTGCTCGACGGTGGAGCGGCCACCGGCGCGGTCACGCGGGTGTTGATCGACTCGACCGACGGCGACGAGACCTGGACGACGATCGGGGTGTCGCCCAACGTCATCGAAGCGTCGTGGATGGCGCTGGTCGACTCGCTGGTGTTCGGCCTGAAACGCTTTGAGGGGTAGGCTCAGCGGGTCATGTCAGCTCCTCCGTACATCGTCGAAAACCAGGTCCAGCCCGCCCGTAGCTACGTCTCGGCGCCGCGGGTACCGCCCATCTGGGAGCCGGGCCATCCGGCTCGGTCGGCCGAGCTCGACGGCCCCCAGCCCTGGGGCGACCGCCTGGGCACGCCGGGCCCCGATACCGGCTACGTCCTCAAGCTGGTCGAGCGATGCATCGACGACCTGACGCTGGCACCCGGCGAGCAGCGGGACGACGTTGCCTCCGGTCTGGCTGCGGTGGCCGCCAAGAGGGCTGCGTCCTACGGTCGGGCGCCGGTCCGCCACGATCTCGACGCTGCGGCCATGATCTGGGCCTTCGACTCCTCGTCGGTCGACCCCGAGCTGGCCGAGCTGCGCCGGCGGGCCTTCGAGGGCATCGCCGATCCCCACCACTACGATGCCCGCCGCACCATGGTCGACATGGTGCCGGAGGGCTCGCTGCGCCAGACCCGCGAAGCAATCGCCGAGGCCCACGCGGCCGACTGGCGCTCGCTCTTCGACCTTGGCCAGGCCTGACCCTCACCTGTTTCCAGCGATGCGCCGGCACCGGCGGAGGCCTTAGCTGGCGTAGACGTCGATCGGGGTGCCCAGGGGCAACGCCGCCAGTTGCTCGACCGTAGCGCTGGGCACGCGGATGCAGCCGTTGGATCTGGCCTGGCCGAACACCGACGGGTCGCTCCAGCCGTGCAGGGCGATCTGTGGGGCGCCGCCGTCGAAGGTGTCGAGCTGCTCGGAGTAGGCGCTGATGCCGAGGCTCCACGGATGGCGCTTGGCGCCGCTGGGTTCGCTGAGCTTGTCGGTCAGGAAGTGGCGGCCGGTCGGGGTGCGGGTGGCGTCGGTGCCCACCGCCACCGGGGATTCGGCGACCATCGTCGCGCCCTCAAAGATCCGCAGCGTCCGATCGGCCACGTTGACCTCCACGTGGGAGCTCACTTCGGACTCTTTGACGTCGGACCGCTTCACCCATCCCATCGTGCCGTTGGGCCGGACGGGTAGTTGCACCTGCAGCCAGTCGCCCGACCGACGCACGACGAGGAAGGTCATCGCGTCGCCGAAGGGCTGGGGGTTGTCGAAGCGGTAGCCGGTGTCGGTGGCGAAGCGCCCCTGCACCGGTTGTTCCATACGCGGCAGCGGCGACGTGGCCTGTTGAACGCGTGAGAATGCGGGGCGAGCGTCCAGCGTGGGCGGGCCGTCGTCCACCCCGGCCGGGGCGGCGAGCTGCACGGCCACCGCCGGACCCTTGGCGGTGGCCACCTGGTAAGGGCCTGCGCCGCTGCGCGGCGCGGGACCGGCCGGGGCGGTCGGCGCGGGAGCATCCGCCGGCTTTGAGCTCGTGGTTGCCTTGGCGGCGACGGGCTTGGCGCTGGGGGCTGGCTTGGCGGTTGAGGTGGTCGCCTTGGTGGTCGACGACGACTGTGGCGTTCCGGTGCTTGAGGGGGCGATCAGCGGCGCCGAAGCCCGATCGGAGGCGCCGCCCCGGGCGGCGAGCACCAGGGCCAAGCCGGCAACGGTCACGGCGATCGCAGCTGCGATCGCCTGCTTGCGGCGGATCGCGCTCATCGGCGAACTCGCTGCGGCGTCATCGGTCGGAGTGGAGGGAAACTGGCCATCGGTCCTCGCCTACGTCAGCGCCGTCATCTGGAGGGGTCAGTCTTGCACCGGGGGTCGGCCCGGTGCGTTCACCCGCCAAACAGCGCTCGTCAGTCTAGCTCCAAGAGGACGTCGTTCATCTCGGCCCGAAAGCGTCGGAGCTCGTCGCGATGCTCCAGAGAGAGCGACGCCAGGATCCCATCACCTCGTTCGGTGAGCTTGGTGAGGTGCTCGCGCCGATCCTCGGCGTTGGTCTCGCCCTCAACCAACCCCGCCGCAGCCGCACGCTGGATCAACTCGACCGTGGAGTTGTGTTTCAGCTGGAGGCGATCGGCGAGCGCTGCGATCGTCGGCGAGCCCTCGGGCCAGCCCTTGATCGCCAGCATCAGCTGGTGCTGGGCGGGCGTGACGCCGGCCGACCGGGCGGCGTTCTCGGAGAATCGGGCGAACACCCGCAACGCATGGCGAAAGCTTGCCAGCACTTGATAGTCGGCGTTGGAGAGCGGACGGTCGTTCATGGGCCTCCCGGCGACGAAACTCGAACTTCGGCGCTGCGTTCGCGCTGGGTCTCGATCAGCGTGACTCGATTGGTGACCAGTATGGAGGTCACCGCTGCGATCAGCAGAACCGGCAGCAGCGGAAGGCCGGCCATCTCGGTCACGACGAGGGTGGTGCCCAACGGCGTCTTGGTCACCCCGACGCACAGCGCCACCATCGAACATGCCATGAGCACCGAGACGTTGGTTCCGCTCAACACGTGATGGGCCAGCTGGCCGAACACGGCGCCGATGAAGAAGAGCGGGATGATGAAGCCGCCCTTCCAGCCCGCCGCCAGCGTCACGGTGGTACCGAGGAGCTTGGCCGCCATGGCGACCGCCAGCGCCCCAACGCCGATGCGGACGTCGAGGAGTTCGGAGAGCTGCACCTCGCCGAAGGTGAGCGCGTAGGGCGACCACCACCCGAGCAGCCCGAGGGCCAGACCACCGAGGATGTAGCGGGCCGAGACCGGCACCATGCCGAATGCCTTTCTGCCGAGGTGGGTAGCACCGGTGAAGATGGCGGCGCCCGCCGCGCCGATGAGGCCGATGCCGGCGGCAAGCGCCAGATCGTGGACGGCAAGGTCGCCGACGGGAGGGAAGTTCCAGATCGAGCTGACGCCCAGGCCGCTGAGCCCCAGGTAGACGCCATAGCCGCACAGGGAGCCGACGACCGCCGGCAGGAGGGCCTCGTAGTACTGCAGTCCCCGGCGGTGGAGGATTTCCAGGGCGAAGAGCGCCGATCCCAGCGGTGCGCCGAACAGAACGGTGAACCCGGCGGCCATGCCGGTGATCGTCAACACCCGGACGTCGGTCGTCGAGTGCCCCCTGCGCGAGCCCAACAATGTGCCGAACGCGCCGGTCGTCTGGACCAGCGGCGCCTCCGGGCCCATGCCGGCCCCCGAGGCGACGCACAGTAACGAGGTGGGGATCAACGGTCGAAGCGAGCGGACATCATCGGCACCGCCCATCACATGGATGTTGTCGACGAGCAACTCGACGTTGCCGGTCTCTCCCCACAGCCGGGTGATCAGCGCGACCAGCCCGCCCACGGCGATGAAAATCAAGAGTTGGATTCCGGCGGCGTGGTGCTCCGGCCCGATCACCCGGCCGAGAACGTGCAGCGCCCCCACGTAGGCGGCCCCGATCGCACCGCCGGCGATCCCTACGCCGACGATGGCGAGTCCGATCCCCTGTCGGACACGGATGGAGGCTTCGTCGAGCATGACCGGGAGTCGCACTCCCTTAAAATATCGTAATGCGATATGCCTCCCCAAGTCGCCAGGCGGCGAGAGGTGTCACATCGTGGCGGTGCGTTGTAACCGCCTACAGGTAGCTGTTGCGCTGAAGCCACCTCATGGCGATCCAGCCCCACAGCGGCGGGAGGTAGTAGGTCGTCGCCCGGAACAGCAGCGCCGTCGCCGTTGCGGTCGGCGCCTCGATTCCGGCGGCGACCAGGCCGGTCGCCAGGGCCGCCTCCATCACGCCGATGCCGCCGGGCACGGGCATGAGACCGCCGAAGAGCGCGGCCCCCACCGAGATGACCAGCAGCGTGGCCAGGTTCGCCGACGCGCCGAAGGCCTGAAGCGACAACCCGAGTGTGGCGGCGAGCACCAGCTCGGTCACGAAGTTCCCTCCGAACAGCTGCGCCAGCTTGGTCGGCGTGCGCAGCGAGGCCAAGGTCGACCTGGCGTCGGCGACGATCGGCCCGACGCGATCGCCGATGCGGGTGCGAAGTCGGGGCACCGCAACGGCGACGACGGCACCCACTGCCACGAGCGCCGCAAACACCCCGAGCGCGGTGGGGATCCACTCCAGTTTGGAACTCGTCGACGTCAGGTCCAGGTGGAGGTCCACTTGCCCGATCCCGACGACGAGCGTCAGGAACAACAGCGAGATCTGGATGAGAAACCCGCTGAAGCTGTCGATCGCCGCCACGGACATCGCTGTCGGGGCGGTCATGCCCTGGCGCTGAAAGAACCGGATGTTCATGGCCAGCCGCCCGGCGGTCGAGGGGACCGCCAATGCGATGAACGCAACCGCGGTCTGCAAGATGGTCAGCGGGCCGAGTGGAAGGTCCTTGGGTGAGGCCCCTTTGACCGAGAACGCCCTGAACACGAACACGATCTGGGCCACGCTCAGGGCTGCGATCGCCCACCCCGGTGACATGCCGGCGATCAGGTCGGCGAGCTCCTCCAGGTCGAGGTTGCCAAAGGCGCTGAAGAGCGCAAAGGCGACCAAGGCGACCAGGCCGACCGTGGCGAGTGACTGGGGCGAAACCCGTCGCAGTCTGGCGGTATCGGGTGGCTCGACCGAGACCTCCGCGGCCAAGGCGGCGCGAAGGTCGCCCAGGTTGACGTCGGAGGCCTTCACGGCTCGTCGAAGGTCGCGGCCGAGCGCAGGGAGTTGCAGGTACGCCAGCATCGTTTCGACGCCGGCCGATCCCAGTTCCTTGGCCGCCAGAGCGACCGCAGCGTCGATCCCGAGCAGCGTTGCGGTGATGCAGGTCAGCTGCGCCCAGTCGGTCGTGCGCGCCTCATCGCTGATCGACATGGTGGCCGGGGCCAACTCGCGCAACACCGCCGCTCCGTCGACGATGCCGAACGCGTCGAGGCTCAGCTCACCGTGGACGATGCGGGCGCCGTGAAGGCGGCGCACCAGCCGCCAGAGTTGTGGCACGGCGTCGACGCGGCTGAACTCCTCGACGGCGCTGAGCGGTCGGCCCGCGTCCCGGACGGCGATCACGGCGTCGCCCTCGGCGGTCATCCCGGCCACCGCCACGCTGGGAACCGTCACGCCGGAGGTGGCGGCGAGCAGGGTGATGAAGGCCTCATGTTCGACCTGTCGTTCCCGGCTCCCCGAGAACGATGAGTCGTTGCTGTACCACATTCGCCGCCAGATGGCGTTGAGCAGCTGAGCATCGCGGGCGTCGCGCCCATAGACCTTGACGCGAACCTGATCGCCGGCTGCGTCGACACCGTTCATGGCCACCACCCCCGAGGACTGGCGGGGCGAGGTGGCGAGTCCCGTGACCACCAGATTCAAGGCACGCAGTGCGGTCTCGGTCTGCTCGACGGTCGGCCGGCCGGCGGAGGTTCCGAGGCCCAGGTGCACCAGTGCGGCAGCTGCCACGCCCAGGAGAACGCTGAGGGTCGCCCCAACGGGGGTGGTGGCCCCCAGGATCAGGGCCGACGTGACGCCGATGGCGACGCTCGACCGGCCGGAGGCGCGCACGGGCTTGGTGAGGTGGGGGGAGGAGGCGGACGCCAGCGACGTGGCCGCAGCCAGGAGCATTAACGGAACGGCCCCACCTCGGCCGCCGGTGACCACCTGATCGATGCTGGGCCATCCGCCGTTGACCCGCTGCCACATCAGCAGCCCCAGGCCGAGGGCCAGGACCGCGCTCAGCCCGATCTCGGCCACGACGCCCCATCGTCGCTGAAGCATCGCTCCGAGGACCACGACGAGACACCAAAGACCCAGCCCGACGAGGCTGAGGCGCCACAGCACATCCAGGGCGCCGGGTATCGCGTCGAAGAGTGCAGCGACCGATCGCTCGAAACCGGATTCGGGTACCGCGATGCGCGACAGCAGGAGAGTGGGAACCAACGTGAATATTGCCAGGGCCAGATCCGAGGCCGAGCGTTCCCGGGTCCCCGACGAACCAATAGAGAACAGCCGGATTGAACGCCCGGGTCGTGGAGCCGTCACCATCGTCACAAACTACGAGATGGACGCTGCGGAGGTGGCTAGAGGGCTGGGCCTCAGCCCTTCAGCTCCGTGAGGTCAAAGCGGTGTTGTTGACCCGCGCTGAGCTCGACTGTTTCGTCCTTGACGGCCACGTGCACGGGATCAGACACCGACGCCTCGCAGCGCACCGTGAGCGTCCGATCGTCGATGTGCACCCACAGGATCCAGTGGGTCCGGAATCGGATGGAGAAGCGAAGCGATGGGACCTCCTCGGGGAGTCGTGGGTTGAACCTGACGATGTGCCCGTCGATGGCCAGGCCGCTGTAGCCTCGCTGAACCATGTCCACGGTACCGGCCATGGCGCCCAGGTGGATGCCTTCAGCGGTCGTACCGCCCTGAATGTCGGAGACGTCGCTGGCGAGCGCCTCCTGGTAGGCATCCCAGGATTCTGCGCGGTCGGTGCGCGCCTGTACCCACGAGTGCACCACCCGCGACAGCGTGGAACCGTGAGAGGTGCGAGCGACGTAGTACTCGACGTTGCGGGGGATGTCGTCGGGTTCGAAGGCGTATCCCAGTTGGGTGAATACCCCCACCAGCTCGTCGGCCGTGAGCAGGTAGAACAGCATGACCACATCGGGTTGCTTGGAGGCCTTGTAGCGATTGACGGTGTCGTTCTCGGCCTCGAGGATGCGGTCGAGGCGTGAGATGTCGCCCAAGCGGTCTCGATAGCCCTGCCAGTCGAACTCCTCGAGCGCGCCGTATCCCTCGAACTGCTCGATGATCCCGTCGGGGTTGAAGGGCACGAACAGGGTCGTGCTCACAGCGTTCCAGCGAGCCAGGTGCTCGTCGTTGATGCCGAGTTTCTCGGTCAGCTCGCGGCGTCGCAGCGGCGGGAGTTGGTCAAGCATCCAAAGTGCGCGGCTCAGCAGCCATGCCGTCATCACGTTGGTGTACGAGTTGTTGTCGAGTCCGGGCTCACCGGCGTCGGGGTAGCCGGTGTGGTATTCGTCGGGCCCGAGCACACCTTCGATGACGTAGCGCTCGCGGTCGGGGTCCCAGCGGGCGAGGTCGGCGAAGAAGTCGGCGATCGACAACAGCAGCTCGGCCCCGACGTCGTGGAGGAACTCGTCGTCCGCGGTCACCTTCCAGTGGTGCCAGACGTTGAAGGCTATGGCCAGGCCGATGTGGCGTTGGAGGTGCGTCACATCGGCCAACCAGCGTCCGGATCGCGGGTTGAGGTGCCACTGCTGGTTCTCCTCGCGCCCGGTGCTGCCGCTCTGCCAAGGGAACATTGCGCCCCGTCGGCCCTCCTCAGCTGCTGCTCGGCGCGCTTCGGGGAGACGCCGGTGCCGGTACCTGATCGCGGCACGCGCTCGATCGGGGAACTGGTAGTCGAACAGCGGTAACACGAACAGCTCGTCCCAGAAGATGTGGCCGCGGTAGGCCTCGCCGTGCCAACCCCTGGCGGGGACCCCGACATCACGATCGGTGCTGTGCGCCGTGAAGCTTTGGTGCATCTGGAAAATGTGAAGAGCGAGCACGGTATCGGCCCAGTGGTCGCCGGCGTGGAACTGGATGTCGCTGCGCGTCCACAACGCGTCCCACGCTCGCTCGTGACCCAACAGGAGGTCATCGAAATCCCCGGCGAGGTCAAGGCTGCGGTGCACGTCGACCAACGGCTGATAACCCGCTGGATCGAGCGAGGTGTGCAGCGTCACGACCTTGTCGATCTGGACGCGTGCGGAGGGAGCGCCGATCGCCACCACGTCGACCCGTTTCTCCTCGGTCAGGGCGCGGGTGTCGACGTCGTCGAGACCGTCGATGCGGACCGTGGCACCCAGAGCCACCTCCAGCCCACTCGACAACGTGCTGGTCCGCAGCCACACCCGGTTCTCGTGACCGCCGGTTTCGAGGACCTCGTTGTGGTGGTGGTTCAGCTTCTCGTAGCGCTCGACCCCATGGTTGTCGATCTCGCCGTCGATGCCCGCACGAACCTCCAACGATTCGATCGTCGATGGGTCATGTACTTCGATGACCATGCGCTGGGCTGCCAGGTGGGCGTTGGCCATGTCGACGAACCGGGTCTCGGTGACCCGAATCCGGTGTCCGGCCCGATCGATGATCTCAACGTGTCGTTCCAGCACCCCGCGTCTCAGGTGCAGCTCTTGGCGGTACTCGAGAATTTCCACGTCTCGCAGGCCAAACCACTCCGATCCATCGATTCGGAAGGTGATGGGGAGCCAGTTCGCCTGGTTGACCAGGTCCTCGTTCTCGACCTCGCGACCGTCGACGGCGCTGGTGGCACGGCTGTACCCGCCGGCCAGGTACGTTCCGGGGTAGTGCACCTCATCGGCCTGCGCCCATGCGGCCGCCCCGCGGGTGACGAACACACCGTTGCCGAGCGCGCACAGCGCTTCTCGCAGGCCCTCCTCCGCTGGAACCCAGGCGTCGTAGGAGAGGATCCGAGTCACAGGTAGCCAGCCGGCTCGAGGCGCATGCGCGGACCCTAACGGAATAGGCGTGGGTCGTGGTACGTGAGCCGAGGCCACAGACCCCGCCATGATCGAAGGGGCGGCCCGGTTGGTCGTCCCGGGAAACGATGAAACCCTTGGTCTGGAGCCGAGAGCGGCCCAGACCCAGGTGTTCGGTACTGGCACCCCCAACGGGATTCGAACCCGTGCCGCCACCTTGAGAGGGTGGTGTCCTAGGCCGCTAGACGATGGGGGCAGGACGGCAGGTCACGCTAGCGACGCCACCGGGAGAGCTAAAAATCGCATCCCGGCCGACCATTGTGGTCGGTCGCTCTGGCGGGCGTGGCCCGTATGTAGTTGTTGAGCTCGGGGGGGAGGACTCGAACCCCCAATAGATGGACCAGAACCACCTGTGTTGCCGATTACACCACCCCCGAAGGGCTCGATGAGCTTAGCGGCAACCCCGCGCGGCCGCACACTCGGGTCACCGTCCCGGTTGGACGGCGCCTCAACCGAGGCGGAGCAACCTGCGATACCCGATCAGGCGACCGAGTGCGACTGCGGCAGTCTCCCCGGCGAGCTGGCGCAGGCTGGCCTGGGCACCGGTCGAGGACACGCCGGCGGAGAGGCCGAGTTCCTCAGCGGTGCCGAGCAGCCGTTCGTTGTGGTAGGGGTCCGACACCAACACGATCCGGTTGTCGCCTTGCGCTTTCAGCTGACGGGCGGCGGCAGCCAGGGACTCCCAGGTGTTGGCGCCGTCGGAGATGATCACCAATGCGTCGTCGGGCACGCCCGCTTGTCGCAGGTACTTGAACCCGGTGAACGCCTCGGTGAACCGGTCGCCGTCCCGCTTTCCGCCGGTCAGCACGATCTCGGGGGCCACATCCGCTCGGTAGAGCTCCAGGGCATGGTCGAGGCGTCGCTTCAGCACGGGGCTCGGCCGGCCGTCGTATTGCGCCGCGCCCAGCACGACGATGGCATCGACCGGCGTGCGATCGTCGCGTCCCGCAGCGCTGCGAACCTGAACGAACGTGATGCCCAGGTACCCGACGACCAACACCGGGATGGCGAGGAGGACCCACCAGCGAGCACGGCGAGGGCGGGGCACGACCCGCTAGCCGCCGGTGAGCGCACGGGCGCGCTGCAACCGGTCGATCGTGGCGCTGCGTCCGAGAAGGGCGAGCGCCTCGAACAGCGGTGGTCCGACGGTACGGCCGGTGACCGCCACGCGGATGGGCGCCTGGGCCTTGCCGAGCTTGAGCCCGTTGGCCTCGCCGAGGGCCAGCGTCGCAGCGTGGAGCGCTTCGGCGGTCCACTCGATGTCGGCGAAGGCCGCGATGGCACCGTCGAGCAATGCAGGTGCCGCCTCGTTGCCGGTGAGGGCCTTGGCGACCGATGCCTCGTCCATCTCGGGCTGATCGAGAAAGAGGAAGTCGACCATCGACGGAACCTCGGCCAAGGTCTTCACCCGGCTCTGCACTTCGCCGGCCAGCGCCAGAAACACGTCTCGGTCGAAGTCGTCTGCGTTCCACGGCCCCTGGGCCAGGTAGGGCTCCGCCGCGTCGAGAAACTCCTCCGGGCTCAAGGCGCGTACCTTCTCGGCGTTGACGTGGGCCAGCTTTTTGGGGTCGAAGGCGGCCGGTGCGGGGTTGATGCCCTCCAGCGTGAACTGCTCGATGATCTCGCCGACCGGACGGACCTCGATGCCGTCGTTGGGCCCCCAGCCGAGCAGGGCCAGGTAGTTGACCATCGCCTCCGGGAGGTACCCGGCCTGCCGGTAGTTCTCCACCGCCACGTCGTCGCGACGCTTCGACAGCTTCTTACGTCCCTCGCCGACGATCAGCGGCAGGTGGGCGAAGACCGGCTGGTCCTCGATGCCCATCGCCCGGCGCAACAGCACCGCCTTGGGGGTGGTGTTGAGCAGGTCTTCGCCGCGAACGACGTGGGTGATCCCCATGGCGGCGTCGTCGATGGCGTTGGCGATGAGGAAGGTCACCGACCCGTCGCTGCGAGCGATGACGAAGTCCTCCAGGTTGGAGCATTCGAAGCTGACGGTGCCGCGGATCACGTCGTCGAAGGCGACCGTGCCGGTATCGGGGGTGGCAAAGCGCACCACGGTGTCCTCGCCGACCGGCAGGTCGCGCTCACGGCAGAACCCGTCGTAGCCCGGCGGTCGGTTGGCCTCGGCGTTGCGGGCATCGACGTCGCTGCGCAGGCAATCGCAGGCGTAGGCCTTGTTCTCCTCGAGCAGCCGGCCGACCGCCTGGCGATAGATGTCGGCGCGCTCGGACTGGCGCAGCTCCTCGCCTCGGTTGTCCCAGTCGAGGCCCAGCCATTCCAACGTGTCGAACACCATCGTCACCAGCTCGGGTCGCGACCGCTCGGCGTCGGTGTCCTCGATGCGGACCAGAAACTCGCCGCCGACCGCTCGGGCGAACAGCCAGTTGAACAGAGCGGTCCTGGCCGAGCCGAGGTGCAGCGAGCCGGTGGGGGACGGGGCAAAGCGAACGCGGGTGGTCACCTGGCCGAGGGTAGCGCCGCGTCGCTCCGGTTCACGACCAACGGTCGTGGTGGATCACCTTGGACTTGTCGCGACGCGGCCCGGGCTTGAAGTCGGTGCCCAGGGTGTAGGCGGTCGGAATGAGGGCCACCTGGGTCACCCGGTCATAGGGGATGCCCAACAGCTCGGCGGCCTGCTTCTCGAAGGGCAGGTGTAACGTGGTCCAGACCGTGCCCAGGCCTCGCTCGCGAGCCGCCAGCATGTAGCTCCAGGTCGCCGGCAGGATCGACCCGTACAGCCCGGCCATCATCGACTGGTCCAATCCCTCCGGTCGGCCGTAGATGCACGGGATGAGGTGCACCGGTACCTCGTGCAGGTGTTCCGCCAGGTACTCGGCCGACGAACGGACGCGATTCTGTACCGAGCCGTCATCGGTGTCACCCGCTTTGGCCGCCGCCTCTTTTTGCATGGCGATGTACCCGGAGAACGCCTCCCGGTACAGCTCGGCCAGACCGAGACGCAGCTTCGGATCCCGAACGACGAGAAAGTGCCACCCCTGGGCATTAGATCCCGTCGGGGCCTGAAGCGCCGCATCGAGACACTCGTCGATCACCTCGGGCTCGACCTCCCGTTCGAAGTCCAAGCGCTTGCGCACGGCGCGCGTGGTGGCGAGAAGCTCGTCGCTGGTCAGGTTGAGTCGCATGTCTCCTGTGTAGCCGCTGTCAAGGCGCAGTGCCGGCGAAATCAGGGCGACGGCGCTAGCCGAGAGAGGCCTCGATCGTCCGGCCTACGGTGGTGGCCAGCCTGGCCGGCAGCACCGCCCGGAGGGCGAGACGCTGGTCGTCCAGGTCGGGGTAGCGGTCGAGCAGCCAGCGGGCGAAGGCACCTCGGTCCATCCAGCGGGCGGCGGAGGGGCTGAGCTCGGACCACTCGGCCCGCCCCGCACCCACGGCGAGACGTATCCGGTCCCATCCGAATCGGCCCAGGTCCCTGGAGGCGGCGCTGAGCTGCATCGACGTCGGGGCGGACGCGCCCAGCGGGTGATGGCGGACCGCGTCGGCCCAGGTTCTGACCCGTCCCGGGTGGAGTGCACCGGCGGCCAGCAACCGGTCCACCCACATCGAGCAAACGAGGTCGGCGGGGGTGCGGGCTTCAGGCGCTGTCGACAGCCCCAGGTACAACAACACGGCATCGACGGCAGCGCCCCGTCCGGCGACCGTCGTCGTGCCCTCACGCCAGTTGCCGACGGTGACCGCATACTCGCCGCATCGCGTGGCGGCGACCGCCACGCACATCGGCGCACCCGGCTCGCCGCCGGTGCCCGCAGAGTCGGGGCCGGGAGCGACCAGCGCATCAACGGCAAGGGCGACGAGCTCGACGTCGGGAGCTGCTCGGCGGCACCACACCAACTGGAGGGGGTCGGGCGAGCCGGCCTGGCCGTCAGCGGTGCGACGGCCCGGTTGGGGCGACCACCAGCGAAGCAGCCCGGAGGCGGTGATTTCGACCAGTGCGTGCCGGGGATCACCCAGGTCGACCAGCGCTGCGGCCCAGGCGGCGGGGGAGCGGCTGGACAGGGGCAAAGCCGCCTGTCGACCGGGGGACAACGGGAGTACCCGGCGGCCGGCCGGTGCAGGTTTGGTGGGAGGCGGAACCGCTGGGAACTGATTGTTTGGGGTCTGATCGTTTGAAGACATGCGAACTCCCGAATGGGGGGGCGACGAACGCCACCTGTTTTCGAGACCCGGGAGTGGGCGAGTCCGACCCGTGGCACCATGATCGCCATGGCAAGTGACAGCCAGACCGACGCCAACCGTGCCGATGATCACCGCGACGACGAGAGCGCAGTTGCGGCGTGCGTCTTCTGTCGTGTCGTTTCAGGCGCCGACCCTGCCCACGTCGTGTTCTCCGATGACGTGGCCGTCGCCTTTCTCGACCGGGTTCCGCTGTTCCATGGGCACACCCTGATCGTCCCCCGGGCGCACGTCGACACGCTGTCCGACCTGCCAGCGTCGTTGGTGGGCCCGTTCTTTCTACGCGTGCAGCGCCTGGCCGACGTGGTCGAAGAGGCCTTGGACGCCAAAGGCACGTTCGTGGCGATGAACAACCGTGTCAGCCAGTCGGTGCCCCACCTCCACACCCACGTGGTGCCCCGTCGACCCAAGGACGGACTGCGCGGGTTCTTTTGGCCGAGAACCCGCTATGACACCGACGAGCAGGCCGCCGGGGTGGCGCAGCGGCTGGCTGCCGCATGGGCGGCGAGTGGCCAGCGTGACGGCCTGCCCGGGCTCAACCCCTCAGGCGAGTAGCATCTCCGCCCGTGGCGGACGCTTCAGCCCCCAAACACCCAATCTTGCAACGACTGAGCGGCTCGGCCGTTCGGTTGGTGATGGTGGCCGTCATCGTTGGCGCGGTCGGCCTGGGTATCGGCCAGGCGATGGGGCAGGCGATCTCCAAGCTGCCCGACCCCACCGAGGGTGCCGTCGTGCTCGATCAGCTCAGCCTGGGCGGCATCGATCCGACGACGCTGCTGTTGGAAGAAGGCGACCTGCCCGCCGACTGGAAGGTCGCACCTTCATTCCCCGGCCTGGTCGGCGGAACCTGGTGCGGTGAAGAGGTGGAGACGACCGGCATGCGGTCCTCCCCGGTCGATACGGCCACCTTTCTGTTTCCCGAGAACAACAGCGTGTTGGTCTCCGAGGTCGCCAGCTTTGATCGTCCCCAGTTCGCCGCGAACTACGTGAGTGACGTCACCGAGGTGATGCTGGACTGCCCGAGCTACTTCGAGCCTGGCTTCGACGGAAAGTCGAAGGTCAAGGTCGAAGTGACCGATCTGGGTACCAAGCAGCCGATCACCGACTATGTCAGCCGGGTGTTTCAGGTGGAGGGCGGCGGCAACTACGACATCAGAACCGTGTTCCAAGTGGGTTCATCGGTCGTCGCGCTGCACTATGCCGGGTCGGAGCGACCCAGTCGCAACCTGATGTCCGACGTCGAGGAGACCATCCTCACCCGGGTCAGCCCCGACGACTTCGGCGACACGTCGACAACGGTCGCCGGGGTGACGCCGCTTCCGCCGCAATCGACCAACAAGCTCGACGACGGCAAGCTGGAAAAGGCCCCGGCCAACGAGACCGACGACGGCATCCCTCCACCGACCACCGTGGGCTAGAGCGCCGACGCTCGGTGCGTCACAGGTCATCCATCAGCTTGAAGACCTCGCCGAGCGCCACCCCGAACGGATGGCCGGCCTCGGCGAGCAGGCGGCGTTCCCGGTCGACGAATTCGGCGTGCAGTTCCGCCGGGTCCAGTCCGGACCCGGCGCCCCCCACCCGGTGGTAGTGGGTGGTTTCGAACTGGGAGCGATGTGCCTCCAGCGCAGCGATCCGCGCCCGGAGGTGTTGGGGCTCGGCCGGTTCCACGTGATCGACCTCGTCGGCCTCGAAGAGCAGCAGCGCGCTCGGGCGGTGGCGCTCCAGGCCGAGCTCGGGCAGGAAGTGGGGGTCCCGAGCGGCGACGATTCCGTCGATCGTCAGCCAACCAGCGGCCCGGTGATCGGGGTGGAGCCGGTAACGCTTCCACGGGTCGTGTCCCAAGATGACGTCGGGCCGGACGGTCCTGATCGCCGCGACCACCTCCGACCGGGCACCGGCATCGTTGGCGAGCTCGCCGTCGATGCGCCCGAGGAACGTCACCTCGCCGGTCCCGCCGAGACAGCGTGAGGCCGCTCGCTGCTCCTCCTGACGTCGGCGCACCAGCTCGGGAAGGTTGGCGGACGGGTCCCACGTGCCCTTCGAGCCGTCGGTGCAAATCAGGTGATGGATGCGGGTGCCGGCGGCGGCCCAGCGGGCCAGGGTCGCTCCGCAGCCGAACTCGACGTCGTCGGGGTGGGCGCCGATCGCCATCGCCACGTCGGGCCGGGGCAGCCCGAGAGCCGAGGCTGGCCGGGCCGCTGGGGACTGCCCCGGTGGGGCAGATGTGACTTGGTGAGACGTCGGCGGCGGAGACGCTGCCGGGGGAACCTCTGGTGGGGTCACGGGCGAACCTCTGGTGTGGGTGTGGGTGTGGGTGTGGGTGTGGCCGTGGGGCGTGGCAGCTCGGGCGGCCAGGCCCCGAGTTCCTGGGGCGGCCACAGGTCGTCGGAGCGGTCGACGTCCCAGGCCAGGGTCGGGACGTCGATCGAGTCGACGCCCAGACCGAGCCGCCTTGCCTCCGCTCGGTGCCGTGCATAGGAACGGGGGCCGTAGGCGGGCCGGAACCCAACCGAGGTGGGCAGGCACATCACGTTGGTGCCGTCCCGGTGCCGGTCGGGCACCAGCACAGCTCGGCCGGGGCGCACCAACGACGGAAGGTCGGCTGCGAAGGGCAGGTCGGCGTGCGCGATCACCGCTTGGGACGCCCCGGCACGCTCGGCTCGGGAGAGCGCCTCGGCGAGGGCGCCGTTGAGGCCGAGCCCCGGGGTCCAACACACGTCGGCCCTGTGGAGGCGGGCGAAGCCGGCCACCTCCTCGTCGTCGCAGACCACCCAGACCGCAGCGGGTGCGGCAGCCTCGATCACACGGGCGGCCATGCCCCGGGCCAAGGCGGCACGTTCGTCGGGGCCGAGCACCGGCCCGAGGCGAGCCTTGGCGGTGGCGAACGACTTCACCGGGATCAGAACGACCATGTCGCTCGACACCCGATCCTGAGCGTGGAGGTTGACGAGGGTCTCGTCGGTGCGCACGTGCGGGCTCGTCATCTCGCTCGCTCGCTCGCCATCCACCTCGATCGTAGCGGCGAAGGTACCGACGTTTGGGCGGAGGTCGGATCGTTGGCTGAGGTACCCTCGGCCAACCTCGGCTCGGCCACGTCGCCGCAGGTGGTGAGCTGTCGTCGGTCAACGTGGTCACGACGTAGAGGGGTCCAGACATGAAACCAGTTTCGGTATCGGTCATCGGGGGCGGATCGTGGGGCACCACGGTGGGCCACTTGGCGGCGCACAACGCCCAGACCCTGTTGTGGGCGCGCTCGGAAGCGACGGTGTCCGACATCAACGACTACAACGCCAACCTCCGGTATCTCGAGGGCTACAACCTCCATCCGGGCCTGCGAGCCACTTCGGACCTGGAGGAGGCGGTGCGCTGCGCCGACGTATTGGTGATGGGCGTTCCGAGCCAGGCGTTTCGCGAGACGTTGGGGCAGGTGGGGCAGTTCCTGCGCCCATGGGTGCCGGTCGTGTCGCTGACCAAGGGCCTCGAGCTGAGCACCCGCAAGCGCATGAGCCAGGTGATCCACGAGGTGTTGCCCGGTCACCCGGCCGCCGTGTTGACCGGGCCCAACCTGGCCAAGGAGATCCTGGTGGGTGATGCGGCCGCCACCGTGATCGCCACGCCGGACCCGGTGGTTGCCGAGACGCTGCAGGCGGTGTTCGCCACCGAACGTTTTCGCGTCTATGCCAACCCGGACGTGATCGGCTGCGAACTGGGTGGCGCGCTCAAGAACGTGATCGCCATCGCCTCGGGCATGGCGGACGGGCTTGGCACGGGCGACAATACGCGTGCGGCAGTGATCACCCGGGGCCTGGCCGAGTTGACCGCTTTGGGGGTGGCGATGGGTGGCCAGCAGGTGACCTTTGCCGGCCTGGCCGGCATGGGCGACCTGATCGCCACCTGCATCTCGCCCCAGAGCCGCAACCGACACGTCGGCGAGCAACTGGGTAAGGGCCGCAGTATCGAGGAGATCGTCGACGAGATGAACATGGTGGCCGAGGGGGTCAAGACCTCCAACGTCGTGATGGAGTTGGCTCGCGAGTACGAGGTGGATGTGCCGATCACCGCTCAGGTGCAGGCGGTATGCCACGAGGGGCGCTCCGCAGCCGACGCCTACAGCGGCCTGCTGGGCGGCCGGACTGGCGTTGAGCACCTGGGCTACGAGTGAGCACTCCCAAGGGAGTGACGGGCCGCCTCCGCACCGTCGGACGGTCCGCTCGATCGGTGTCGCCCCAGACCCGGGTGGCCCCCGGTTGGTGGGTCCGCCAACACGACCCCGAGTCGTCGTTGTACCTGCCGACACCCCTGACGGCCCGAAACCGCCTCGAGGTCGGTTGGTCGTTGGTGTCCACGCTCGACGGGGCCGGCGCCGCGGCGCTGGACCGGCGCGGCGTGCTCCAGCTACCGGACGCGTCCTGGGTGCTCGACTGGTGGTTCAACCACGACGGCACCTGGGAGCGGGCGTCGAGCGTCGGTGGTGTCCGCCAGCGGCGCACCGATGGTCTACCGGTGGCTGACACACGGGTCCGTGTGGGGCCCAACGAGCTGATCGTGCGTCACGGAGCTGCCCCCAGGACGGGCCCGCCGGGGGCTGCCTGGGTGACGATCGAGATCGAGGTCGATGGTCCGGACCCGATTGGTCTGGCGATCGTCGCAACACCCTGGACGCTGAGGGATCAGGGCCGGATCGACCACGTGCAGGTGGAGAACGGCCTCCTGACGGTCGATGGTCGGCCGGCGTTGGTCGCCGAGCGACTTCCTCGTGCCGTGCACGTCGTCGAGGTGGCCGATGAGCTGGTCGATGAGCTCGCCGTGATCGACCAACCCGCCTCGGCGGGCGAGGGTTCGGCCCGGGAGGTGGCGGCCAGCACGTTGGTGGCCCAGTCGCCCGACGGTGTGGCCGGCGCAGCGCTCATCTGGCCGATGGCGCATCGCAGCACGCTTCGCCTCGGTGTGCCGATCGGGCCCTCGGAGCCTGGCGTCGAGCTGGATCCCGACGAGCTGACCGGCCTGGGCGACGTTGATGCCGTTGCCAAGGGATGGGCGCTGCACCTGGCCGCCGAACCGACGATCGAGTTGCCCGACGCGACGCTGACCGCCGTGGCGCGGGCTGCGTTGGCCCAGCTGTTGGCGGCGTCCGACGGCGCTTGGTTCACCGGGGCGGACGCCCACTCGGCGGCGATCGCCGCCGGGGCGGTGGCCAGGGCCGGGCACGGCACGTTGGCCCGGGGCGTGGTCGGCGAGGTGGCCCGCCTGACCGACGACGATCCGGCTGGCTTGACAGCGGTGTTGGAGGCGTGTGTTGGCCTCGGCATCACCATGTCGGCCGACGAGGTCGCCGATGCGCCCGAAGACCTGCTCGTGCACCTGGCGCGGGCGCTGCACGTATGTCGGCGACGGCTGCGCCGCTACGGCGTCGGGTGGTGGCCGGCCGCCGGTCGCGACGAGCTGCGGCGTCTGGTCGCCGTCGCCACCGTGCTCGCCGACGGCTGGGACCAGGACGGGGTGGCGGACAATGCCCGGGCGGTGGCCGAGCTGTTGGTGGAGGGGGCAAAGACGGAGCCTGTGGCACCTGTGATCGCCGAGGCTGTGGACCCCGAACGGTCGTCCGTCGGGGCAGCGCGCGCCGACGACGGGGCGACCGTGGACGGGGTATCCGACCCGGGGGATCAGGAGCTGCAGTCCGGGCTGACGACCGAGGTGCGCTGGGTACGTCGAACCCCGGGCGCCGATCTCGATCTGCCGGCCACCCTGGCCGCGGCACGAGCCGATATCGCTTGCGGTGACCCCGCCGGGGCGGTGACCGTCGCTGCGGTGGCCTCGCTGCTGAACCGTCTGGAGTGTTGGCCCGACGCAGTGCACCCCATCCGTCCGCTGGGCGTGGGCGAGGACGGAGCATCGGTGGCCACGATGGCACACCTGCTGGCGGCCACCTTCGAGCTGTCGGCGCCGATCCAGGCGGATGGCTTGGTCGTGTTTCCGGCGTTCCCGCCCGAGTGGTGGGGCAAGCCCGCTCAGTTCAGCGCGATGGCGGTGCTCGGCGGCTCGGCCTCGTGCGCCCTGCGCTGGCACGGGGCACGCCCGGCGCTGATCTGGGAGCTGAGGCCCGACGCAGGTCGAGGGGCATCGAAGCGCTCCGAGGGCCGCCGGCTGAGCGCACCGGCGCTCGACCCGGCGTTTGCGGCCGAGGATCTGGACGGCGAGGCCCTTCTGGCGATGCCCCCGGGAGCCGCCGAGTTCCTCACCGCCAGGGCCGAGGCCGCCCAGGCAGCCGAGGCCGCCGCGGAGACCTCGGGGACGGGCACCCCGCAGGAGGCTGGTTCGTCGACCGACGACCGCGGCGCTTCAGCTGGTGAACCTCAGACCGGTGATGGCCGGGCTGGCGGCGGGGTGACGATGAACGTCGGCATCCCCACGCGGCGCCGCTCCGACGGCGCCTGAGTCGCGGCGCCGTTCCGCTGGCAGGAGTCGGGGGTACCGCGCCGCCCGGGCCGCGCCTCGCTGCGCCGGTCAGAGTTCGAGGCGCTTAGCGGCGGCGAAAGCGGTCGGCTAGCCGGGCGAAGAAGCCCCGGCGCTGCGGTGCCGCCGCCTTGGCTTCATCGATCGCCCGGCGAAGTCGACGAACCCCCGAGTGGTCGGGATGGGAGACCTCCAGGTGGCCGATGAGGGCGTCGGCCCGCTTCAGATGGCCCCGGCGGCGCGCTACCTCGGCCTCACCCAGGCGCCCCTCGGGCTCCTCGGGGGCCAGGCGGCCGAGGGCGGCCGAACTCGATTGGGCCGCATCGAGGTCGCCGCAGCGCAGGGCTGCGCGCACCAACGCCTTGTGGTAGGCGGGCACCAGCGGTTCGCGGTCGACGGCGGCTTCCGAGGCGGCCAGGGCCGGTGAGGCCTGCCCGAGTTGCAACAGCACCCGGGCTCGCAGGTGGTGGCCCTCCGGGTTGTTCGGCTCCGCCGCCACAACCGCATCGGCGGAGCGCAACGCCTCCTCGGGCTGATGGAGGCTGAGGAGCGTGGACGCCAGCAGTGCCTGGGCCTCGATCGAGCGCGGTTCGCCCTGGAGCAGCCGACGCAGCCGGATCACCGCCAACTCGCCTCGTCCATCGGCCACCAGCGCCCGCAGGGCGCTGAGCTGTTCGGCCGCCGATCCGGCGGTGTCGTCGATCACCCCCTCAGGCTAGGCGGATGCGCCACCGCCACGAAGGAGACAGGTCGGCCGTTGACGTGCGTTCGGAGCCTGAGGGGCGAGGCCGGCGGCGGGTACCGTACGGACATGCGCATCGCTTATGGGGCAGACGAGTCGACCCTCGTCACCGAGCGGATCGCCGAGTGGATCGGCGGCCAGGGGCACGAGGTGGTCATCAACATGATCGATCGACCGTGGCCCTCCGTGGGCGCCGGTGTGGCCCAGGCGGTGGTCGACGGCGAGTGCGAGGCGGGCATCGTGTGGTGTTACACCGGCACCGGGGTGTCGATCGCCGCCAACAAGGTGGCCGGCGCGCGGGCTGCGCTGTGCGTCGATGCGGCGACGGCGACCGGCGCTCGCCGCTGGAACGACGCCAACGTGCTCGCCCTGTCGCAGCGGCTGACCACCGAGGACGTGGCCAAGGAGATCATTGCCGCGTTTCTGGCCGGCGAGCCCGATGCCGATGAGGTGGCCAGGATTGCCGCCGTTGAGCCGGCGCGCACAACGGGCGATGGCGATGCCTGAGGGCCCGGGCCCGACGGGCGGGTCCGGTGCGGTTGCCAAGGCGTCCCGCTCGGCGTCGGCAGGCTCGCGCCGGTCGGGCAAGCGGGCGGTCAGCACCAAGCGGGCGCCCAGCCTGGAGTTCGAGCGTCGCTGGTGGGATGAGGGCGCCGAATGCGTCGTCGGTATCGACGAGGTGGGCAGGGGCTCGTGGGCGGGCCCGCTCACCGTCGGGGTGGCGGTGTTGGCCACCGATCGGCGGGTCAACGGCGTGCGTGACTCCAAGATGCTCAGCGAGGCACGTCGCGAGGAACTCTTCGACCGGGTGGCCGAGCGGTGTGCGGGTTGGGCGGTCGGCCACGCCTGGCCGGGAGAGTGTGACGAGCTGGGTATGTCCGCCGCCCAGCGGTTGGCCGCACGTCGGGCGCTCGACGCGCTGAACCTCCCGGTCGATGCCGTGCTGCTCGACGGCAAGTGGGACTTCGTCGGACACGAGAACACGACGATGCTCGTCAAGGGCGACGCCCGCTGCCGGTCGATCGCCACCGCCTCGATCCTGGCCAAGGTCAGCCGGGACCGGATGATGCGGGCAGCGGCCGCCGATCACCCCGGCTACGACTTTGAATACAACAAGGGCTACCCGTGCCCACGTCACCAACTTGCCCTGCTCGGCTACGGCCCGACTGCGATCCACCGGCGCAGCTGGTCGTTCTGCGACGATCTACCGTGGCCTGGTCAGCGCTACGTGCGTCCCGACCCGCAGCTCTCCCTGTTCGGGTGACGAGGCCCGGTAGCGTGACGGCGTGAAGTGGGACGAAGAGGCCTCGCCGGACATGACCAACGTCGACGATCGGCGGGCCGATGGCCCCCGCTCGGGTGGCGGCCTGCGGTTTCCGTTCCCCGGTGGTGGCGGCGGCCGCGGCGGGTCGGGTGGCCTGCCCATCGGCAAGGGCGGCGGCATCCTCGGCCTGGTGATTGCCTTGGCGGTGGTGTTCGTGCTGCCCCGGCTGGGAGGGGGCGGGGAGGGGCTGCCCTTCAATGTCGACGGTTTGGACCTTCCGGGTTCGGTGCCGCAGGCATCCGGGCAGGGTGGACGGGTTGACGATGTCCCGCCGACCGATGAGGCCGGACGTTTCGTGGTGTGGGTGTTCAACGACGTGCAGCGCACGTGGACGAAGCAGTTTGCCGACGGCGGTCGAAACTACGAGGACGCCAAGCTCAACCTGTTTCGGGGTTCGGTCGACAGCGGTTGCGGCCGGGCGTCCTCAGCGATGGGTCCGTTCTATTGCCCGGCGGACTCCGAGGTGTACATCGACGAGACCTTCTTCGACGAGCTGTCCAGCCGTTTCGGTGCCCCGGGTGATTTTGCTCAGGCCTACGTGGTCGCCCATGAGGTTGGTCATCACGTTCAGAACCTCGTCGGTACCTCCGACGAAGTGCAGCGGCTCAGCCGGAAGCACCCCGACGAGGCCAACGCCCTCTCGATCCGGTTGGAACTCCAGGCGGATTGCCTGGCCGGTGTGTGGGCCCGCAACGTCTACCAAGACGACTCCTCGGAGCGCGGGCTGGAACCCGGCGACATCGAGGAGGGCCTCGGCGCGGCGGCGGCCGTGGGCGACGATCGCATCCAGGAGCAGGCGACCGGTCGCATCGACCCGGAGTCCTGGAACCACGGCAGCTCCGAGCAACGGGTGAGGTGGTTCCGGGTGGGCTTCGACAGCGGGGCGGCCGAGCGCTGCGACACCTTTGGGGTGGAACGCCCCTGAGCCGGTACGATCTCGGTCCATGGGTCAGCCGGTCGTCGTTACGCAGAAGAATTCCAGTCGCCCGGGTGTGGTTCGTTACGAGCTCAACCGCACGCTGACGGGTACCGGTCACGAGGTGTACCTTCCCGACTCGCCGATCTCCGGCCATCGGCCGCCCGACCTCCTCGCCCGACGGCTCTTTGAGCAGGTGCGCGGCCTCGAGTCGATCCACATCCTCGGGGGCATGGTCACCGTCGAGATGGCCTTTGGAACGGACGCGGACGTCGCCAAGGCGATCATGGAGGAGCTGTACACCTTCTATCGTCCGGGCGTCCCTCTGCCGAGCATCGAGGTCGAAGAACCCGTCGGTTAACGCCGTTCGAACTCTGCGTTTGCGTGCCGAGTGGCCGCCGAACTTCCTACACGGCAACCCCGAGCAACGTGTGGATGCCGAGTACCGCCACGCCGAGACAGCCCAGCATCCGCCCACGGTGGATGAGCTGCGGGGTGAGCACCCGGCCGAGGGCGTCGCCGAGCACTAGGAAACCGCCGTGGACCAGCACGGATGCCGACACGATGCCGAGGACCCACCCGGGGCCCAGCGCGGCGCCGGCGCTCATCGCCAGCGTGGCAAACGCCACCAACGTCAGCGGGTTGATGGCGCACAACGCCGCGAACCGGGCGGCCAGCCCGACGGGGGCTGGGCGAGGCGCATCCGCTCGTCCGGCGGCGCTCGCCGAAGGTGTCGGGAGTGGTCCGGATGAGCCCACCGGCACCGGCACCGGCACCGGCACCGGCACCGGCGCCGGTGCCGGTGCCGAATCGGTTGGCCCGACGCTGTCGGCGCCGCCCCGCTGGGAGCGGGCGTGGATGAGCAGGTAAGCGGCCAGGACCATCAGCGCCAGACCTCCGCCCCATCCCAGGGCCTGCTGATGCTCGTTGAGCAGCCGCTGCAGGCCCAGCCCGGCGGCGGCGGTGGCCGAGGCGTAGGCCAGGTCGACGCCGGCGACGCCCAACGGCGCCGGCCAGCCGCCTCGCACGCCGGTGGTCAGGCCGGTGTCGAGCACCATCAGCGAGACAGGGCCGACGATCAACAACAAGGGGAGGGAACTGGTGAATCCCACGATCAATCCGTTCATGACCGCAGTCTGACCACAACGACCCCGTGGCGATCGGGGTCAACAGCGGCTAGAACGAATGTATGACCGTGGAAAACGTGGAGTTAGACGATATTGCCCGTGCTCTTGTTGGACTTCCCCGCCGAGCGGGAGGGATGTCATACCGCGATCGGGGCATGGAGGTGGCCCTGGGCGCCAGCGCCACCGCCGATCGGGTGAAGCGGCTGGAGCGCGCAGGGGTGATCGCCGGTTACTCGGCGGTGATCGACCCGGAGACGATCGGGCGCACACTGCGGGCTGCGATCGACGTTCGCTTGCCGGCCGACGGCGATCACGAGGGCTTTGAGGCCGGCCTGGCCACCCTCGATGAGGTCGACCTCGCAGCCCACGTCACCGGCCCGTTCGACTACCTGATCCTGATGGCGGTGGCGGGGGTGCCTCGGCTGGACGACATCGTGCGCAACTGGGGTCACTCGTTTCTGGCCGAGACATCCACCCGGATCCTGCTGCACACGGTGGAGCTGGAGAATCAGCCCGGCTGATCACCTCCGGGCAACGCCCGGTGCAGCGCTTGGCTCAGGCAGCGGGGGTTGGAGCCGGGCGCACCCGGGAGGCGATCAGCAGCCCGGCCCGCACCGCGCCGTCGAGCGTCCAGGCGGCGATTGCGCCGACATAGAGCGGACTTCCCAACCCGGCGACGGCGGCGATAGCGGCGACGTTGCCGGCGATCAACCCCACCCAGGAGCGGGTGAGGGCAAAGTTCGCCGTCAGGCGCCGGTGACCCCCGCCCACCAACACCGGTCCGAGATAGGACAACGACGCCACCAGCAGCTGCACGTAGGCGCCGAGGGCAAGCGCGGGGATCACCGCCCCCGAGAAGGGTGGATGGCCGTTGGCGGCGTGAACCGCTGCCAGTGCGACGGCACCGACCCACCACGCGATCGACGCTCCTGCTTGGATCAGCCGGGGTCCGGCCCACCGGAACTGCTTGGCGCCCAAGTCCGGCAGCAGCGATGCGAGGACGAGCAGCGTCAGCGCATAGGTGGCCAGGCCGACCGTCGTCACCACAGGCCATTCGCCCAACGAACCGATCACCGCCAGCGTCAGCCCCGTTGCCATCGTTGCCTGCACGCCGAACTGAGCCTGCTGGGTGGCCCGGGGCGACGGCTTCGTCTTGGCCTGGGTAGCGACGAAGAACGGCAGGGTGCCGGCGATCACCAGCCCGGACAGGCCGAGCAGGTTGATCGTCGCATGCACGTCGCGCAGTTGGCCGTAGTACCCACCGCCACCGCCCGAGCCCAGCACCGCCCCAAGGGTCACGCCGACCGCTCCCAGCCCGGCGCCGGTGACATAGGCGACGATCGCCGGACGAAGCCTCCGTTGGATGGCGCTCCGGCCGATGCCGACCAGGATGACGATGAGCAGCACAAGCCCGGCGAGCACCAGCGTCCCGCCCAACCCGGTGAGAGCATCGATTGGCACCTCGCGTCCGATCGCCACCAGGACGACCCCGGCTGCGATCAGGACCCGTTGAAAGCTCACCAGGATCGACCGGGGTGCAGGAGCGGCTCCCCAGGTGACCCCGAGGAACTGCGTCACGCCCGAGATCGCCACAAGGAGCGCTCCGGCCAGGGCCAGGTGCAACGGCAACCACGATCCGGTCGAGTGGGGCACGGCGCCGGCGACCGCAGCGGCGACCAGGAACAGCGCGACCAGCACCACCGTCGGGCGCAGTTGTGCTTGAGCCTGGGCAACGCGGTTCGGTGCTGCCTTCGGTTTGGTGCGCTCCGTCTCACTCACAGCACCTATTGTGGCCCTCCCGACGGACCGACCCCACCGCTCCCTCGGCTTCCTGGCACTCATCCACGTCTTTGAGCCGTCGCTCGGTCGCTTTGGGACGATTAAGGGCCGGGGGGTGACCCGTCATCATCCCAAAGCTCGCCGGTCGGCCGTTCACCCCGTCTTTCGGTGCGGACGAGGAGGATCGCCCAGGTAGGCCCGCAGGTCGCCTACCGTCGTCGGCCATGGCAGTGAACCGCAGCCGCCGGGCCAGGGCGTCCCGCAAGCGCAAACGGCGCATGGATCGGGTCGAACATGACCTCACCGACGAACACTGGGACGCGGTTCAGGCGGCCTGGGGCGGATGTGCCTATTGCGGGGCCACCGGCGTGCCCATGCAGAAAGACTGCCTGCTGGCCCTGTCGCGGGGCGGGCGCTACACGCTGGACAACATCGTTCCGGCCTGCCGCTCGTGCAATGCCAGCAAGTGTAACGACGAGGTGACCGGTTGGCTTCGGCGCAAACGCCTCGACGAGGCCACCTTCCTGACACGCCACTACGAGATCCGAGCGGAGCTCACCGGGCGGTTCGCACCAGAGCCAACGGCGAGCCCGTAGCCATCAGCCATCGAGCGGACATCTGTCGCCGCTATTGCTCCTGCCAGAACTGAACCATCTCAACGCCGTCAATCTGGTGTGAGCCGATCTGAGTCCAGCGGTCCTTCTCCTCAGGGGGTATCACCAGCAGTCCGCGCTGGGTATTGGAGATGTAGGTGACCGCAACGCGAGGGCCCTTCCCAGGCGGGCAGATCACCCCGAGCACGCGTACCTTGCAGAGGGTGTAGCCGCCGTCTCCGAAGTGGTCGTCAAGCCAGTCGTCTGCGACGAATCGTTCCTCGCCCCAACTCACCATCAGTTGGCCAGAGGCCGACCTCAGCCCGCCTACCAACGGATTGAAGTAGGTGATGTCGCGAGGAGCGACCAGCAGAACGTGACCCCAGAGGGCAATCACGACCGTCGTGCAGACGGCCCCGGTGATCGCCGCTGGTCGATTCCGAGCCCAGCGGCGGACCCGGTCGCCAACGAGTAGATCGATCGAGATGGCGATCAGAACCAGGCACCCTGCAACCAAGGCTGCGCCGTAGCGGTCGAACTTCTTCGCAGACGCTCCGATGATGAGCAACTGCGATGCGCTGAAGACACCGAAGAGCAGCCACCTCGAGTCGACTCGCCGAGCGACGAGCGTTCCAGGAATCGCGAGCAGGCCGAGGAACGACCACGGGGTCAGGCGGTATGCGAGCACCCAGAGGTAGTAGTACCAGGGCGGCGACCTGGTCACGGCCCCTCGGAAGAACTGGATATGCCCTTCGTCCGCCAGGAGCGCTGAGGACCTGAGGGCTCCGAGCTGTCGAGTGGGGTCCACGGCAAGGGCAGGCCAGGCCACCACAACCGTGATCAGCCCGGCGACCAGGCAGGCCCCGAGCACCGCAGTGAGATGGCTGTTCAGCAGTCCCCGGATCCGGGTTCTCATGGAGCCGGATTGCTTGAGCCACACTCGCACAGCTGCCCAGGTCACGCAGACGACGAGCGCAGGAACCACGGCTGCAGCCGACAGTTTGGTCAGCGCAGCACCAGCGAGTGTGACACCGGCCAGAGCACCCAGCGCGACCCGGTTGTGTTCCTTGCCTGCCAACTCGAGCGCTCGGCAGAGGGCCACGAAACCGATCAATGAGAACGACATCACCAGCGAGTCGGTATGGAACATGGTGCGGAGGGTTGCCAGGAACGGTTCTGTTGCAACCAGAAGGCAGGCAAGGAACGCGGTCATCGAGCCCAGGAGCCGACGACTCACCAGCCACAGGAGCGCAACCGATGCCGCCCCAAACAATGCCATCGCCCGATGGGCGTTCGGCAGGCTCGGTCCGCTGGATTGCTTGACGCACTCGCCCAGTGACACTGGCGTGTCCGATGTGGCGCACTCCGCAATGATGACCCCGGAGCCAACCCACAGCGTTGGAATACCCGGCATCGTGATGCTCGCGGATGTGGTGTCGAAGTTGACGTTGTAAGCGGTCAAGAGGCGGGCGTCGCCGGTGATCAAACCGGTGGCGAACTGTTGAGACCGCTCTTGCCACAAGACTTCATCGTTGTAGTTGGTGCGGTTGGCTGTGACCAGGGAACCTGAAGCGGCGATAAGAAACAGGAGGCAGGCAACGATCGCCCCCGCCCTCCGACGAGCCTGATTGGACCACCCGGCGTCCACCGGCAGGTCGGTGACCGCGGTGGCCCTCAAAGCCGATCCGTTCACACGTCGGCCTGGTACGGCGGCGCCGGCTCGTAGGCGATGTAGCGCTGAACGGCCCGGGCGTGGGCCGGGTTGTGGATCTGGCCGATCAGCCACAGCGCCATGTCGATGCCCGCCGAGACGCCTTGGCTGGTGACGACGTTGCCGTCGCGCACCCAGCGGGCGTCACGGACGACCGTGCAGTCGCCCCGCTCGGCCAGGGTGCCCTCGAACGACCAGTGGGTGGCCACCCGCTTGTTGGTGGCCAGCCCGGCACCGACCAACAAAAGCGAGCCCGTGCACACGCTGGTGACCCACGTCGCCAATGGGCCGGTGTTGCCAAGCCAGGCGAGAAGCGTCTCGTTGTCGATCTCGGCCCGCGTGCCCTGGCCACCGGGTACCACGATCACGTCCAGCGGCGGATGATCGTCGATCGAGTGATGGGGGAGGACCACCATGCCCTTGGCGCACCTCACCGGGCTGTCGGTCTCGGCGATCATCACCGTCGTGTCCGGGTCGGCGCCATCGCGGACGCGGAGCATCGACGACGCGGTGATCACCTCCCACGGTCCGACAAAGTCCAGTTCTTCGGCGTCATCGAACAACAGGAATCCGTAGCTGGTCATGATGAGTCCTGTTCGTCGGGATTGGTCTGGGGCGGCCGAGGCTGTTCCAGCAGGAGTGCCGATGGAACCTCCCGTTGGGTGCGCGCCATGGTGGTGGAGCCGGCGGCGCTCGCAACCGGCCGAAAGCCCAACGACCGGTACAACTCGACTGCGGCGGTGTTGGCATCGTCGACGCTCAGGCTCATCGCCGGGTGGCGTTGGAGCAGGTCGCCCAGAAGGCGGCGGCCGATGCCCCGACCTCGCCGTGAGCCAACGATCGCCATGCCCAGTTCCGGCACCTCGTCGGCGACGTATCCGTACCCGGGGTCGGTCGAGTCGAGCTTGCGACACCAGGCCGCTCCAACCGGACCATCCGATCCCTCACAGACCTGGGCGTCGTCCCCGGTGCGTTCGCCGAAGCTGCGGAGGTAGTGAGCGACCTTCGGCTCGTCCAGGACCGACCGCGGCAGCGGTTCGGCCCCGACGGGAACGAACAGTGCCAGGTGCAACATGTCCCACAGGAACGGCACATCGGCCGCAATCCACGGGCGGAAGGTGTGCTCGTCCACGACGACGACGGTATCGACCTGAGTGGTCGGTCGTGTCACCTCTCCTAGGGTTGAGCATGGTCCGTCCTTCCGTTCCGCCCGCCGAGGCCTTGATCCTCGACGAAACGGTGAACCAGATCTGCGGCCCAGGCGCGCTGTTCGCCGGGTCTCGGCGTCAGGCGGTCGCAACCGGGACCCGCCAGGTCGCCATGGGCGCCACGGTCTCCACCGACGGGGTCACATCCAACATCATCGCCCAGCTGGCGCTGAACGCGCAGGGCGTGCGGCCCGAGTGGATCGCGTCGTTGTCAGAGCGGGGAGTGGGGCCCCTCGACCTGGTCGAACTGCTGGGTGTTGTCGCGAGAACCATGGCGATCGATACGTTCTGCTTTGCCCTCGGCGTTGATGCATGGCCGCTCCCGGACCCGCCCAGTGGGGCTCACGTGGAGGCCGGTCCTCACGGAGAGGTCGACGCTTCTGCGGCCTGCAACGGCGGTTGGCTGCCGACCGTTGGACCGGCCTGGCCAACCAATGCGCTCTCGGCCGTGCCCAGCGAGAACCGGGCCATGCATCAGCTTCAGGCCGCCTTCTATCTGGCAACAGGTGAGATGGGCGAGCTTGACGTGCAGCGAGGGTTGCACCGCACCCAGATGGAGCTGGTGGCCGCACGCACCTCGTTGCTGAACGAGTGCTTCTTTTGACTGCTCGCACATGCCGGCATGCTCCGTGCGAGCGCCATCCAAACCAACCGCAGCTTCTCGCTGGAAGCGATCGTTGACCCGGACACCGACTCGCACCTGAGGTGGGGACGGGAGCTTCTGGCCTTCACCGATGCAGCGATTGGTCGGGATCCCGAGACGATGGCTTCGACGAGGGCGGCGCTGGCAGCGCTGGGCGGCCGGGACGCCGTCGTTCGGGCCGCTGGCTGCGTCGGCACCTTCCAGATGATGAACCGCCTGCTGGACACCCTCGGCGTCAAGGTGGATCGCAAGGGCCTGGCGCTGGCTGAGGAACTGGACCTCGACGTGCCAGAACACCTGCTCCCGGGTTGATTCCCTCGGCTGCCGCCGACACCTTGGTCGGCGGCTTGAGGGTTCGAAGGTCGATCAGCGGTCGTTAGTGTTGCCCCGCATGGACCCGCTGGCCGTCTCCGTCGTGATGCCGGCCTACAACGAAGCGGTGAACCTCCCCGTCGTGCTCAGCGAACTGCGCGACGTGCTCGACGGCCTCCGGCTGCCCTGGGAAATAGTGGTGGTCGATGACGGTTCCACCGACGCCACTCGGACCGTGCTCGACCGCCTGGAAACCGAAGTGCCGGGGCTGCGCCAGGTGCGCTTGGGCTCCAACCTGGGAAAGTCGGCGGCTCTCGACGCCGGGCTGGGACGGGCGGGTGGTGAGGTAATCGTGCTGATGGACGCCGACGGCCAGGACGATCCGGCCGAACTGCCCAAGCTGCTGTCGGCGATCGACGACGGCCTGGACATGGTGACCGGCAGCCGGTCGGCCAATCGGGCAGACCGGCTGGTGAAGCGTTCGACCTCCAGGGTGTACAACCGGGTGACCCGCGCGGTCACCGGCATCGACGCCGCTGACATGAACAGCGGGTTCAAGGTGATGCGAAGCGAGACCGCCAACGCCCTGACCATCCACGGGGAACTGCACCGCTACCTCCCCGTGCTGGCGGCGTGGTCGGGTTTCTCGGTGGGGGAGGTGCCGGTGACCCACCGCCAGCGTCTCGCCGGCGAGACCAAGTTTGGTGTCAACCGGTTCTGGCGGGGCCTGTTGGACCTCCTGACCGTGCGGTTTCTCACCCGGTACACCGGCCGCCCGTTTCACCTCTTCGGTGGCATCGGATTGATCAGCGGCCTCGTCGGCAGCGGGCTGCTCGTCTGGATGCTGATCGATCGGTTGAGCGGGGCGACGATCGGCACCCGTCCGGCGCTCATCGCCGGGGTGCTCTTCACGATCATGTCGGTGCAGCTGTTGTCGTTCGGGCTGTTGGGAGAGCTGATCGCGCACGGCAACGCCCGCCGCGGACGCCCGGCTCCGGGCCGCGAGGTGCCGCCGGGCGGCGACCGACGCCTGGTCGCACGGCTGGACGATGACCTCGAAACCGGAAATGTCGGGAGGGCTGAGGGGGGTACTGCTTTTCAGGACGTAGCGATCGGGCACATGCCGATCGAGCACGTACCGATCGAGCACGTACCGATCGAGCACGTACCGATCGAGGGCATTGCGATCGACGACGTGAGGATCGCTCCAGCTTCCCGCCGAAGGGGTCCACGGCCCGATGACCAGGTCGTGCTCATCCGGTCGCTTTCACCCGTGGCCCGGTTGACCGCTGTGTTCCTCGTCGCCTGCGTGACAGCGCCGGTGGTTCTTGCGTTTCTTCGCATTCAGGGGCTCGTCGGAGCGGCGCCCCGCTTCACCGCGTTCGGCGATTCCGCCTACCTGGCACTTCGCAGCCGCGACGTGTTTGCCGGGCCGACTCCCCTGGTCGGCAGCCAGAGCTCGGTCGCGACCGCCGTCATGATCATGCAACCCGGCCCTGCCCGGTTCTTTGCCCAGGCGCCGTGGGTCGGGTGGCTTGGGGGCGACCTGGGGTCGCTGTTGTTCGCGGCCGTCGCATCGGCGTCGGCCGCCGTCGGCGTGGTCTGGGTGATCCTGCGTCGCTTCGGGGTGTTGGGCGCAGCAGCAGCTGCGCTGATCGTCATCGTCGTCGAGGCGCAGCTGGGGGCCGGTGCCCTCGTCGCCGTGATCAGCTCGAGCCACGGCCAGCTCCCCGCCCTCTTCGCAGTGCTGATCTGCGCCATGGTCGTCACCGGCGATCTCCGGTTGTTTCCGTTGGCGGTGGCGGTGTCGTCCTACGTGCTCCAGGTACACCTCAGCCTGGTTGGATACGGGCTGCTGGTCATTCCGCTGCTCGTCGCAGCGCTCGCGGTCGGCATCTGGCGGACGCGCCGCGACGGTGCTTCCTGGTTCGCCCCGTGGGCGGTCGCGGGTGTCGTCATCGGCGTCGCCATGTGGGCGCCGCCGCTGATCGATCAGTTCTCCGACACGGGCAACATGGCCAAGGTGTTCAGCGCCGCTAGCGGCGGGACCGCAGCGGCCGGCGTGGAGCGTCCAACCGACGAGCTGACGAGCGGGCTGGCGTCGGTCTTCGGCCCCATCCCCGCTCTGCTGGCCCCGCCGGATCGGCCGCTGGGGGTGTGGTACTTCGATCGGAGCGATGCCCAGACCAACGTCGGCTTGGCGGTCGGCGCCGGAGCAGTGATCGCGGGTCTGTCCTCGTTCGTGATCGGTCTTCGCCGGGGCCGCCGGGCCACGAAGCTCCCGGACGGAGAGGATCGAGCCGACGCGATGGTGGCGGCGCGCCGGCTGACCAGCGGGGCGACGGTGCTGTTGTGCGGCGTGGTGTTGGCGTTGATCGGCGTCCTGTTCGCCAGCCGGTTGCGGGGGCTTGCCGTCCTGAAACCGAACAACAATCGCTGGATCGTGATCGCGGGGGCGGTCGTTTGGCTGGGGGCGTTGTTGACGCTGGGCTCGTCGCGGATGATGGCCAATCGGGTGAGGCGCCAGGCCGAAGGCCAAACAGGGCAGGCCCGGAACCGTCGACGGGTCGGGGCGCTGGTTGCGGTGATCGTGCTGGCCGGCAGCGCTGCGCTCGTGGGCACGCGGCCCCTCGAGCCGACGGTGGCCGACCCGTGGCTGGGCGGATCCCGAGCCCTGGCCCCCGCCGTGCGCGGAGCCTGGGGTGATCGGGGCCCGGTGCGCTTTCGTTCGGTCGGTCCCATCTCGGCCGGCGGCCTCCAACCGGCGCTGATGCTGGACATGGAGGAGCACGGCGCCGGCACCCTCACCGTCGGCGGGGTCAAGGCGCTTCGGGCCGGTTACGGCGATCACCGGCTGGCCGCCAACGGCGATCCCCCCTACGTCCTGTTGCAGGATGGCGCCACCGTCACCCCGAAGGTCGGCGAGCCGATCGGCTTCGTCGTCGCCCGGCCGACCGCCGGGGACGGGTCTGCGCGCGCCGACCGGATTCGGGCCTGCCTCGAGCGTGCCGACGACGCCGGCGCTGCGGTGATGCTCACCGCCGAGGGGCGTCGAGCGGTCGTAGATCCGGAACTGGTTGGCGACGAGCCGGAGAACCGGCTGCTCGCCGCAGCGCTTGCTGACCCGAAGGTGTTGTTCCTGACCGGCCTGAGCTCGGAGGCGGTCGGCCGGGGCTACATCGAGCCGATTCAGGTCGACGGCTGTGACGGCGACGACCTGGACGAGTTGGCGGGTGAGCTGTTGCTGTCCGCCTGGCTGGTGAGTTGACCGAGGCTCAGATCATGCGTCGGAACCACCAGGTGGACAGGCCACCGGCAACGACCAGCAGGGCGAAGCCGGCCAGCGTCCAGCGCCAGCCAATCTCGCTCAGCTCGGTCTCGTCGCCGATCGCGGAGCCGAGTTCCTTGTAGACGTCGTTGAGCTGATTGGCCGACTCGGCGGTATAGGCCTGTCCACCGGTGTCCTTCGCCAGCTGCTCGAGCGGCTCGGGAGCCACCGGCACCGGGATCGCCTGCTCGCCGCCGAATTCTCCCGGCATGGTGATGACGCCGTCGGGGGTGCCAAAGGAGATGGTCCACACGGGCACTCCCGCTTCCTTGGCCAGCGGGATGGCGTCCGCAGTCGGGCGACCGACGGTGGTTTCGCCGTCGGAGAGCACGATGATCGCCGCCGGGGCACTGTCGCCCGAGAGCTCGGCGTCCGCGGTGAAATCGGCGATGGTTTTCAGGCTGACGTCGACCGCGTCGCCGATCGCCGTGCCCTCCCTCAGCTCGAGCTTGTTGATCGAGCGTTGCACCCGGGTGTGATCGGTGGTCGGCGGCACGAGCGTCTGGGCCGACCCGGCAAACTCGACCAGCCCGACGTTGAACTTCTCGGGCAGGTTGTCGATGAAGTTGACCGCTGCGTCCTGGGCGGCCTTGAGCCGGTTGGGATCGACGTCGGTCGCTTCCATCGACAGCGACGTGTCGATCGCCAGCATCAGCGTCGCCTTTTCGGTGGGCACGGTCACCTCGGTCTGAGGCCGGGCCACGGCGACGACCATCACCGCCAAGGCGAGGAGGAACAGGCCGGACACGACGTGGCGTCGCCAACCGGCCCGGCTGGGCGCCACCTTGTCGAGCAGCTCGACGTTGGAGAAGCGCACCGCAAAGCGTTGGCGCCCAAACAGCGACCAGGCGACGTAGGCGACGGCGAGCGCCACCACGACCAGCTCGGCCAAGAGCCACAAGGGGCTCACGAAGTTGCTCACGTTTGGGAACTCCTCACAAGTTCAAGTGGTTGCATCATCACAACTCACGGGGCGACCCGGGCTGCACCCAGGTTGGCGGCCCGATGCCGTCGTTTGGCCACGAAACGGACCAGCTCCAATAGCCAGTCGCCGTCGGTGCGCACGATCAGGTGGTCGGCTCCGGCGTTGCGGATGGTCAGGCCGATCTCCCGGCGTTGTTCCTGGGCTGCCTCGGCGAAGCGGGCACGCACCGCCTTGGTGACGTGCACCTCGCGGGTGCGTCCACTTTCCGGGTCGACCAGCTCGACGTAGCCGAGCGGCGGGAGGTCGAGCTCACGCGGGTCGATCACCTCGGCGGCGACCACTTGGTGGCGCAGCCCGAGGGCGGCCAGCGGTTGGCGCCACTGCTCGGACGGATCGAGAAAGTCGGAGATCACGGCGGCCAGACCTCGGCGACGTGCCACCCGGCCGAGCCGGTCGAGGGTTTCGCCCAGCCCGATCTGCCCGCGGGCGGCGCGAGGCGCCGACTGGATGCGCCCCAGGATGGCCTGGAGGTGGCGACGGCCCTGCTTGGCCGGGATGACCGACAGCTCGGATCCCAGGTTCAACACCGCACCGATCCGGTTGCCCGAGCGTGCGGTGAGGCAGCCGATCCCGGCGGCGGTGGCCAGCGCCAGGTCCCGCTTTTCCCAGGTGTGGGTGCCAAAGTCGAGGCTGGGGGAGAGGTCGACGCACAGCCACGCTTCCAGCTCGCGGTCGGCGACCGCCTCGCGGATGTGGGGCGTCTGCATGCGGGCGGTGACGTTCCAGTCGATGCGTCGGGTGTCGTCCCCGGGCGCATAGATGCGGGTCTCGCCCGGCTCGGAGCCGTGCCCGGGAACCAATCCGCGGTACTCACCGTGGAGGATGCCATCGAGACGTCGGTTGACGTTGAGCTCCAGTCGCCGCAGCACCTCCTGGGTGCCGGCGGCCGGCGAGTGGCCAGGCGCTGCCCGGTCGGGGCCGGTCGCTGACGGACGTTGGGAACTCCGGGCCATGGCGCCGCTCAGGCCGGCCAGGCGACGGCGTCGGTGGTCGTGCCGTGGTAGGCGTCGCCGTGGCCGTTGGACTGCGATGGCGCCACCCGGGGGGCGGGCACCGTGGTGAGAATGCGGGTGACGACCGCCTCGGTGTCGATGTCCTGGGCCAGCGCCTCGTAGGTCAGCACCAACCGGTGACGCAGGATCTCCGGCGCCACGTCGAACACGTCCTGGGGAAGCACGTAGGACCGGCCTCGCAGCAGCGCCAATGAACGGCTGGCCTTGACCAGGGCCAGGCTGGCCCGGGGGCTGGCCCCGAACTCGACCAGCGGGCGCAGGTCGCCCAGGCCGAAGTTCTCCGGTGCCCGCGTGGCGAGCACCAGGTTGACGGCGTACTCGACCACGCTGCGGTCGATGTAGAGGTCGCGGGCGGCCGCCTGCAGCTCCAGCACCGCGTCGGGCGAGATCACCTGGCTGGCCTTGGGAGGCGTGCGACCCATGCGCTCGACGATCGCCACCTCCTCGCCGGGGGAGGGGTAGCCCAGGACCACCTTCATCATGAACCGGTCCCGCTGGGCCTCGGGCAGGGGGTACACGCCCTCGGACTCGATCGGGTTCTGGGTGGCGAGCACGAGGAACGGGTCGGGCAGCGTGTGCGTCTTGCCGCCGAGGCTCACCTGGTGCTCGGCCATCACTTCGAGCAGGGCCGACTGCACCTTGGCCGGCGCCCGGTTGATCTCGTCGGCGAGCAGGAAGTTGGCGAACACCGGCCCGAGCTCGACGTCGAAGGTCTCCGAGCTCGCCCGGTAGATCCGCGTGCCGGTGATGTCGGAGGGCAACAGGTCGGGTGTGAACTGAATGCGCGAGAACGTGCCCCCGACCGCTTTGGCAAGCGTCTCGGCCGACATGGTCTTCGCCAGGCCCGGCACCGACTCGAGCAGGCAGTGGCCACCGGAGATCAAACACACCAGCAGGCGCTCGATCGCCCGGTCCTGGCCGACGATGACCTTTTTGATCTCGAACAGCACACGTTCGAGGGTCTCCGCCTGGGCGGTGGCCTGGCCGGTCCCCTTCGGTGCAGCGGCCGGGGTGCCGGTGGGGGTCGACCGCTCCGGCGCGTCGAAGCGTGGCGGCTCGGTGAAGCTGGGAGGCTCGGTGAAACTGGGCGGCTCGGGGGAGATCGAACCGACCAGCGGTGGACCCGAGGGGGCCGTCCAGTCGTTGGGGGTGTGTTGGTCCACCGGTGCTCCTGATCGCTTGGCGGTTCTGACGAGGGTGTGGCGCAGCTCAAGCGTACGGGGCCCGCAGCGCTTCGACGTGCAGGTCGTAGCCGTGCTGGGCCGGTTCTCAGACGGGCCTCCGCTGCGGCGCGAGCGACCGGCGCAACCGGCGGGAAGCTGTCAAGGCGGCGGCGGTAGTGTCGGGCCGTGGATCTCCTCGAATGGATACTGCTCGTCGTCTTCCTCGTGGCCGTCGCCGCTGCGGTGGCGTTTGCCTTCGTCGGGCCCAAAGCGAGGGACGCGACACCCGAGATCGGCACCCCCGAGGAGGAACGGCCGCCTGGCGACACGCTGGTTGCAGCTCCTCCAGAAGACAGGGCGCCTCCGGAGGATCTGGCTCCGCCCGAGGCGGAGGCTCCACCCGAGGCGGAGGCTCCACCCGAGGTCACGGCCCCTCCGGAACCCGTCCGGCCGTCGTTTCGCGACCGTTTGGGTCGGGCACGGTCGGCGTTCACCGGCTATGTGGGCTCGATCCTGTCCCGGTCCACCATCGACGACGAGACCTGGGACGAGCTCGAGGAGGCGTTGATCCGCGCCGATGTGGGTGTTGGTCCCACCCAGGAGCTGTTGGACTCGGTGCGCGCAACGGTCAAGGAGCGGGAGATCACCGAGCCCATCCAACTGATCGAGGCGATCAAGGACGAGATGAAGGCGCGGCTCGCCGCACCGGTCGGGCTCGCACGAGCGGACGAGCCGCCCAGCATCTGGCTGTTCGTCGGGGTGAACGGCGTCGGCAAGACGACGACGATCGGCAAGGTGGGACGCCGCCTGATCGACGATGACACCTCGGTCCTGATGGCCGCCGGCGACACGTTCCGCGCTGCGGCCGCCGAGCAGTTGGGCATGTGGGCCGACCGCTGCGGCGCCGAACTGGTGCGGGGAGCCGAGGGCGCCGACCCGTCGTCGGTGATCTTCGACGGCGTGGCCAAGGCCGCCGCCCAGAACATCGACGTGGTGTTGGCCGACACCGCGGGTCGCCTGCACACCAAGTCCAACCTGATGGACGAGCTGTCCAAGGTGCGGCGGGTGGCCGACAAGGGCGAGGGCTCGGTGGTCGAGGTGCTGTTGGTGCTCGACGCCACCACCGGACAGAACGGGCTTAACCAGGCCCGCATGTTCACCGAGGCCGTCGAGGTGACCGGCGTGGTGCTGACCAAGCTCGACGGCTCGGCCAAGGGTGGCATCGTGTTCGCCATCGCCTCCGACCTGGGCATCCCGGTGAAGCTGGTCGGGTTGGGCGAGGGCGCCGACGATTTGATCGATTTCGACGCCGACGCCTTCGTCGATGCCCTTTTCGAGGCCTGACGCCCAAGGCGCGGGCCAGGCGGTCTTCCTGCACGCCCATCCCGATGACGAGGCGATCTTCACCGGCGGCACCATGGTGGCCCTCGCCCAGGCCGGTATCGGGGTCACGCTGGTGTTCGCCACCGCCGGCGAGCTGGGTGGCGACGACCCCCAACTGGCATCGATCCGGCGGACGGAGGCCGAATGGGCCGCCGGGGCGCTCGGCGTCACCGACGTCCGCTGGTTGGGCTTTGCCGACAGCGGCATGGCGTCCGGGGGCAGTGACCGGCCGTCTCATGAATCCTCGGCGGTCGGCTCCGGCCCCGAGGGGTTCGCCCACCAGAACGTGGCCGCTGCGGCCCAGCGGCTGGGCGAGGTGCTCGTCGAAGTCGAGGCGACCTGCGTCGTCGGCTACGACGAAACCGGTATCTACGGTCACCCCGACCACGTGGCGGTGTGCCGGGTGGCCCACGCGGCGGCCACGCTGGTCGGCTGCTCCACCGTGTACGAGGCGACGGTCGACCGGGAGTACCTCCACTTCGTCGAGAGTCACTTGGTCGAGGAGGCCCACCGCAGCTCTGACTTAGGCCTGGTGACCGCAGCGTTGGGCACGCCGAGCGTCGAGATCGACCTCACCGTCGACGTGTCGGCCCACCTGGCGCTGAAGCGGGCGGCGATGGCTGCGCACTCCAGTCAGGTGCCGGCGCACTCCTCGGCCATGCGTCTGGCAAGGGCACAGTTCGGCGATGTGTACGGGCTGGAGTGGTACCGGCGTCGGGGCCCCAGGTCGGTGCTCGACGCGCTGCCGACCGCCCGCTCGGGCTGGTAGGCGCCGCTTCGGGTCGGAGATGGGCTGGGACGGCTCGCAGCGGCTCAAGCCAGCCGGTCCACCGCATCGATCACCGCTCCGTCGTCTACCGACCGCAGTGATCAGCATCCTCGAACGTCTCCTTGGAAGGGACGTAGCCAAGGTTGCGACCGACTTCTATCGTGGGGTTCCGAAGTGGGTTGTCGTTTGGAGGGAAGAAGTGAGCCAACTCCGTGTTCCCCCGGCACTGCTGGTTGCGGGTCTGGCGACCGGCCAGCATCTCATCGCTCGCCACCGTGCGGTGAGGCCGGCTTCCGCTGTGGTAGCAGCGGTTGTCTCGTTGGCTTCCGGATGGCTTCTCGCAGGGAGCGTTCAGGAGTTCCGTCGACAGCGCACGAGCGTCAATCCTGTTGATGTTGCTGGGGCCAGGTCGCTCGTGATCCGGGGCCCGAACAGGTTGACGAGGAATCCGATGTACGTCGGAATGGCCGGCCTGCTGATTGCGAATGCGATCCTGCGGCGATCTGCCGTCGCGGTGCTGCCTGCGGCTGCGTTTGTCTTGGCGATCGACCGCTCCCAGATCCGCGTCGAGGAGGATGCCTTGGCTGCGGAGTTCGGGGATGAGTTCGAGCGCTACTGCAGGTCGGTGCCCCGCTGGTTGGACCGACGCTCGGTTACGTGGTCGACCCCATCGACGAACACCTCCCGACGACCTGTCCAGTACGTCCAGTCGAGTCGGACGACGTGATCCTCTCTCTCGAGTTGAAGCTTCCAGGTCTTGTGTTCGGAGCGTCACTTCGCCCACCCCACGCCCCGATTTCGGACGCTGCGGCACCACCTGCATTCCCACAACCGTCATGCCGCCGTGGCTCGTCACCGTCGCACCCCCATTAGGATCGTCCCCCCATGTTCGAATCACTGACCGACCGTTTTGAAGGCATCTTCACCAAGCTGCGCGGCAAGGGGAAGCTCTCCGAGGCCGACGTCGACGAGGTGCTGCGAGAAATCCGCCTGGCGCTGCTGGAAGCCGACGTCAACCTGTCCGTCGTCAAGACGTTGCAGGGCCGCATCCGCGAGCGGGCGGTGGGCGAGGAGCTGTCCGGGGCGCTCAACCCCGCTCAGCAGGTCGTCAAGATCGTCAACGAGGAGCTGACCGCCACGCTCGGCGGTGAAGCGATCCGCATCAGCTTCGCCTCCAAGCCGCCGACCGTCGTGCTGATGGCCGGCCTTCAGGGCTCGGGCAAGACGACCAACTCGGCCAAGTTGGCCCGCTGGTTCAAGGCCCAGGGTCGCAACCCGATGCTGGTCGGTGCCGACCTGCAGCGGCCCGCCGCCGTCGCCCAGCTGCGGACGCTGGCCGCCCAGGTGGACGTGCCGGTGTACTCCGCCCCCGACGATGTGGTCGCCTCGGGCGTCGGCGACCCGGTCGCAGTCGCCGCCGGCGCGCTGGCCGAGGCCCGCCGCACCGGCCGCGACGTGATGATCGTCGACACCGCCGGTCGGCTGGCCATCGACGCCGAGCTGATGGGCCAGGTTCGCCGGATTTCCGACGAGGTCAGCCCGGACTACACGTTCCTCGTCGTCGACGCCATGACCGGTCAGGATGCCGTCGGCGTCGCCGAGTCGTTCCACCAGACCCTCGAGCTGGACGGCGTCATCCTCACCAAGCTGGACGGCGACGCGCGCGGCGGCGCCGCCCTGTCGGTGAAGGAGGTGGTCGGCCGGCCGATCGCCTTTGCGTCGACCGGCGAAAAGCTCGACGACTTCGAGCTGTTCCACCCCGACCGCCTGGCCGGACGCATCCTCGGCATGGGCGACATGCTCACCCTGATCGAGAAGGCCGAGGCGGTCTACGAGACCGAAGAGGCCGAGGTCGCCGCCGAGCGGATGATGGCCGGCACCTTCACGCTGGACGACTTCCTCGACCAGCTGGCGGCGATCAAGAAGATGGGCCCGCTGCAAAACCTGGTCGGGATGATGCCCGGCATGCCCAAGGAGATCCGCGATGTCGAGCTGGAGGACTCGCACCTGGCCCGCGTCGAGGCGATCATCCACTCGATGAACCGGGCGGAGCGCAACGAACCCGACATCGTCGACGGGTCGCGCCGGGCCCGCATCGCCAAGGGGTCGGGAACCTCGCCCGGCGAGGTCAGCCAGCTGCTCAGCCAGTTCGGCGAGATGCGCAAGATGATGCAGTCGATGGGTGACGGGTTCTCCAAACAGAAGGCCCGCAAGATGAAGAAGAACAAGAAGAAGGTGCGCAAGAAGAGTGGTGGCCGCACGACGCCCAAGGGTTCCAACGCTCCCAAGATCCCCGCAGGCGCGTTTCAGCTGCCCCAGCTCGACGAGCGCGGCAATCCGGTTGGCGGCGGACTGCCGGAGGGTTTCCCCGGGCTCGGCTGAGATCACCTCGGGCGTCCACCGCCCGTCGATCGCCGCTGAATTGGCCCCGGTCGGGAGGCTGAGTTGTTCCGGCATCGACCAGCGGCAAGAATGGACGGTCGCTCCGCGTCAACAACGGTGCCCCCGCAAGAACCGTGACACCGCAAGAACTGTTACACCCTTCTCAACAACGTCAACGTCAGGAAGTTCAACCGTGGCCGTACGCCTCCGCCTCACCCGGGTGGGCAAGAAGAAGCAGCCGACCTACCGCATCGTCGCTGCTGATCGACGCTCCCCCCGCGATGGCCGATTCATCGAGATCATCGGCACCTACAACCCGCGGGCGGAGCCTTCGGCGATCAAGGTCGACAACACCGCCGCTCTCAAGTGGCTCAAGAACGGTGCCCAGCCCTCCGAGCGAGTGAAGAAGCTGCTCGAGTTGAGCGGCGCCTGGGCCGCCCACACCACCGGGGCCGACGCGCCCGAGATGTTTGAGGTGCCCGAACCGACCGCAGCGCCGGAGCCGACCTCCGAGCCGGTCAGCGCCGTGGCCGACGGGAGCGACGCGTGAGCGACCTCACCCGCGCCTCCGAGGTGGCCGAATACCTCGCCAAGTCGCTGGCCGACGAGCCCGACGCAGTGTCGGTTGCGATCAACACCGATGGGGACACCCCACAGATCGACGTCACGGTCGCCCAAGGCGACCTCGGCCGGGTGATCGGCAAGCGCGGTCGCGTGGCCAACGCCTTCCGCACCGTCGTTCGCGCCGCCGCTCACCTGGATGATTCCCAGGTGGACGTGGAGTTCGACTCCTGACCGACGCCGCAGCCCCCGCCCCAAGTGGGGACCGTCTGGAGGTGGGCCGCCTGCTCAAGCCGCACGGCTTGGCCGGCGAGATGGTCGTCCAGTTATTGAGCGACCGCACCGAGCGCGTGGCCAAGGGCTCGGTGCTGTACCACGAGGGTGGCGCGCTGACCGTGCGGTCGTCACGCCCGCACCAGGACCGTTATCTGGTGCGCTTCGATGAGGTGTCCAGCCGCGAGCAGTGCGATGCCCTGCGCGGACGGACGCTGACTGCGCCGCCCCTCGACGACGCCGACGGCTACTGGGTGCACGAGCTGGTCGGGGCGACGGTCGTGACCGCTGACGGCGTCGAGCGAGGTGTGGTCGAATCGGTGCAGGCCAACCCGGCCAACGACCTGCTGGTGCTCGACGGCGGCGCCCTGGTGCCGGTGACGTTTATCGTCGACGGTCCCACCGACGGCCGCGTCACCGTTGAGGTGCCCGATGGGCTCTTCGAGCTCTACGCCTAACACCGGCGCCGGTCCGCAGCCGGCGACCCTTGACGACGACCCGACGCTCGCTGCGGCAGGCCTCGACGTGGCCGTGTTCACGATCTTTCCCCAGCTCGTCGACGCCTTCGCCGCCGAGTCGCTGCTCGGGCGCGCCCAGCGGCGGGGGCTGATCCGGGTGGCCACCCACGACCTGCGCGACTTCACCGATGACGTTCACCGCAGCGTCGACGACGCTCCCTTTGGTGGGGGAGCGGGCATGGTGATGACGCCGGAGCCGATCTTCGCCGCCGTCGAGGCGACCGCCCCGCCCCGGCCGCTGCTGATGCTCGGCCCGGCCGGTAGGCCCTTCGACCAGGCGATGGCCGCCGAGCTGGCCGAGGGCGGCGGCTTCTCGCTGCTGTGCGGGCGCTACGAGGCGATCGACGCCCGGGTGCGCGATCACCTGGTCGACGGCGAGGTGTCGCTGGGCGACTTCGTGCTCGCCGGCGGCGAGGTGGCGGCGCTGGCGATCATCGAGGCGACCGCCCGGCTGGTGCCCGGCGTGATGGGCAACGCCACCTCGGCGGTGGAGGAGTCCCACTCCGACGGACTGCTGGAGTACCCGCATTACACCCGGCCGGCGGAATTTCGCGGCTGGGAGGTGCCCGACGTGTTGCGCTCGGGCGACCACGCCCGCGTCGCCCGTTGGCGGCGAGCCCAGGCATTGGCTCGCACCCTGGCCGCCCGCCCCGACCTGATCGACGCCAGAGGTGGTCTCTCCGGCGCCGATCGGTCGCTGCTCGCCGAGTTCGGGTTCGAGCTCGGCGACCCGGCCGAGTAGGGGGCACTCGGCCGGGTCGGCCTACGTCGGTCTACGAGCCGCGTTGCGGCCGAGGGCCTGGGCCTTCCTCGGTGCCGGTCACCTTGTAGTCCTTGTCCAGCGTGACGGTCAGGTGCTTGCCGTCGGCGTCGGTGACGTGGGCCTCGAAAGCGCCGGCTTCGGCGTCGGTCTCCATCCGCTCGATCGTCGCACCGGGCAGCTTGGCCTCGACGGCCGCGGTTACCTTCTCGGCCTGGTCACCGCTCAGCTCCTCCTCGGTCATCCCGTTGTCCGGGTGCGGTGGCCTGGGTCGGCCACCCTCCTCGCCGGGGCCAGGACACCCCTCCGGCTTGCCGTCGGTCGTCTTGTCGTCGGTCGTCTTGTCGTCGGTCGTCTTGTCCTCGGATGCCTTGTCGTCGGCGGTCTGAGTGCCGTCGGAGGCCTTCGTCGACGTCTCACCAGGCTGTGCGGCAGCCGTCGTCGCCGTCGTCGCCGTCGCTGCGGTGGTGTCCTGGGCGCCGGCGATGCCGGTCATCGTCCAGGCGCCGGCGGCGCCGGAGAGCACCAGTGCCCCGCCGGCGGCCACGTTGGCCAGTCGTTTCTGCAGCTTGTTCATCAGGTTGTCCTCTCGTGAGGCCCCGCTCGGTGCGGGACTGAACACATCCTCGGGGTCCGAGTTGAGCGCCAGCCCCACCGCCGGCTGGGAGTTTCCGCAGAACCGATCTCTCGGCAGACTCAACGAGGGCACCCAGCCGATTCCCAGGTTGACTTGAAATGATCCGGATCGGCCCGCTCGAACGACGGGTGGCCATTGAGGAGCGCAACGACATGTCGAAAAGGCCAGAGGACCAACTGACGTACGCCACTTCCAGCAGCGAGCCGGCCGAAGCCGATCACCACGGCGGCCTGTCGGTGGACCTGCACACGATGGTTGACCGTCGGCGGATGCTGCGGGTACTGGGGCTGGGAGGCCTGGCGGCCGCCGGGTCGGCCTGCGGTAGCTCCGGGCCGACCGCAAATGGGCAGGCGGACGGATCCAGCACCACCACCAGCACCACTGTCAGCGGGGCAGCCGCCGCTCCTCCGTCCGGCCCCGGCGGTTCGGGTGGTCCAGGAGGTCCTCCGCCGGACGGCGGCGGCTCGGCAGCGGTGGCGGTGGAGGTGGCGGCGGGTGAGATACCCGAGGAAACCGCAGGTCCCTACCCGGGCGACGGTTCCAACGGGGTCGACGTGCTCGGCGAGAGCGGCGTCGTCCGCAGCGACATCACCTCCAGCTTCGGAGCGTCGTCGGGCGTCGCTGAGGGCGTCCCCCTCACCGTCGACCTGACGCTGGTCGATCTGTCTGAGGGCTCAACACCCTTGGCTGGGGCGGCGGTCTACCTGTGGCACTGCGACCGGGACGGCAAGTACTCGCTGTACTCCGACGGGGTCACCGAGGAGAACTACCTGCGCGGTGTGCAGGAGGCCGACGCTGCCGGACGCGTGACCTTCAGCTCGATATTCCCCGCCGCCTATTCCGGGCGCTGGCCCCACATCCACTTCGAGGTGTACCCGAGCCTGGCCGCGGCGACGGACTCCGCCAACAAGATGCGCACCAGCCAGCTAGCCCTGCCCCAGGACGCCTGCGACATGGTGTATGCCACCGAGGGGTACGAGCAGAGCATCACCAACCTGGCACAGACGTCGCTGGATTCCGACAACGTGTTCAGCGATGGCTACTCGCTGCAGCTGGCCAAGGTGAGCGGTTCGGTGGCAGATGGTTTCACGGCGGCGCTCGCTGTGCCGGTCTGATCAACCGCTGATCGGAGGTTTCACCGTTGCGGCCTCGTCCTCGCGTCCAGTGGGTCGTCGGGGCGAAAGCGCTGGCGGGCGACAGCGATGACAGCCGGCAGCACCGAGACGGCAACCATGCCCAGAAGAACGAGCTCGAGGTGGTCCCGGACGATGGCAAGGTTGCCAAACCGGTAGCCCAGAAGGGTGACGCCCGCACCCCACATCACCGCGCCGGCCACGTTGTAGCGAACGAACGACCGGTATCTCATGTCACCGACGCCGGCGACCATCGGACACAAGGTTCGAACGATCGGCACGAATCGGGCGAGGACGATTGCCTTGGGTCCGTGTCGGTCGAAGAACGCGATCGTGCGGTCCCGATGTTCGGCCTTGACGAGTCGTCGGTCGGTCCCGTTGAACAGGGCCGGTCCGCTCCGTCGACCCAGCAGGTAGCCGGTCTGGTCACCGGCGATGGCGGCGGCCACCACCACGACGATCAGCACCCAGATGTTGGGGCGGAACGTCAGCTGCGGCAGTGCACCCGCCGCCGCTGCTCCGGCGGTGAACAGCAGCGAATCGCCGGGGAGAAAGAACCCGATGAGCAGCCCGGTCTCGGCGAAGATGATCGCAGCGATGCCGATCAGCCCGAAGGCGTCAACCAGGTGGCTGGGGGACAGGTTCATGTCGTGTTGGTCCTCGTTCTTGGAAGCGGCGTCCCCGAGTTTGAGCAGCGCCAAAGTTCGGCGGTCCCGAGTTTGAGCACTACGGCGTTGTAGTGGACATCGAGGGCGCTCCTGATCACCAGACACGCCGTCGTCGGCCGACCTCGATCAGAAATGCTACCGGGATTCCGGCGCCGTCGTCGTGCGCTTTGCGGCCAAAGCAACGACCGACCGGGCGAGGCCCGGCCGGTCGCTCCTGCGCCGGGAGGCTCAGTCGGCCTGCTGGCTGAGCACCTTTCCGTTGGTGGCGTCGACGATCACGTCGGTTTCGGTGCCGTCCTTGGCGGTCACCTCAACCTCGTAGACCACCTTGCCGTCGACCTCGTCCAGGTCGGCTTCATCGACGGTGCCGGGCACTTTGTCGGTGGCGGCCTTCGACGCTGCCTTGGCGTCGATTTTGGCGGCCTTCTCAAGCTTGGCCTGCTCGGCCTTGTCATCGGCGTCGTCGCCCTTGTCGTCGGACTTGTCGTCGGTCTCCTGGGCAAGGATCTTGCCGTTGCCGGCGTCGACGATCACGTCGGTTTCGGTGCCGTCCTTGGCGGTCACTTCAACCTCGTAGACCACGTTGCCGCCTTCCTCGTCAAGGTCGATCTCATCGACGGTGCCGGGCACTTTGTCGGTGGCGGCCTTCGATGCTGCCTTGGCGTCGATCTTGGCAACCTTCTCCAGCTTGGCCTGCTCGGCCCTGTCAGCCTTGGCTTCATCGGCATCGCTGCCTTCTGGGCCTTCCTTGGTGACCGGGACGGTCACCGAGCTGGTGTAGTCGGGCTTCTCATCGGCCTCGTCGTGCTCCGTTGCCTTCGAATCCGTTGACTCGGTGTCGGTCTTGTTGCCCGGCGCTTCGATGGTGGTCGGGGGCTTCTCCTGAGTGGTGGCCGCCGACGCCAGGGTGACGCCTCCGGCGGTGAGGCCCAGCCCGAAGAGGGACGAGTAGATCACTTTCTTGACCTTGCTGGTGGTTGCCATTGCGGCTCCTTTGTGGGTGTTGGAGGGTTCCGAGGACGCCACTCTGCACAGGGCCTCCTGTGGCCACGCTGAAGCGATGGCGGAATGCCACCAGGTCTTCAGCCCACCTTCAGGTTGTCTAGGTCCAGACCTTGCCGATCCGCCGTGAGTCGCGGCGATCCGGTTCGACGTAACACGTCAACGTGGCGGGAACCGCGGCGACAACACCTGCTTCGATCTCGTCGATCACCCGAATCAGGCCGTCGAAGTCGACCGGTTCGCTGAAGGCAACCTTGACGCACACCAGCAGGTCGTCTGGGCCGATGTGCTCGGTCCGGAGGTTGAGAATGCTCGCCACTCCGTCCACGGAGCTGACCGCCGAACGGATGCGTTCCAGGTCCAGGGCGGTGGCGGGTTCGCCGATGAGGAGGCTGTGCATCTCGATCGTCAGCCGGGTTGCGATGCCGCACAGCAACATGCCGATTGCAATGGTCGCCGCTGCGTCGAACACGCCGTTGTCCGTGAGGGCGCTGGCACCGATGCCGGATGCGGCCAGGGCCAGGCCGATCAGGGCACCCGTGTCCTCGTACACCACCACCGCCACCTCTGGATCCCGAGACTCCCGCAGCCCTTGCCACAAACCCGCGCCCGGGCGAATCGAGCGCCGAGCGGCTCGCACCCCGACACGTAGCGACGAGGCTTCGAAGAGTGCCGCTACACCGATGAGCGTCAGCGCAACCGCTGCATGGTCGACGCCATGTGACGGGTCGCCCAACTTGCGGACACCCTCGATGATCGACACGACGCCGCCCAAACCGAACAGGATCAGCCCGACGACGAACGCCCAGAAGTAGCGCTCCCGGCCGCGGCCGAACGGGCGCTCCTGCGTCGGCGCAGCCCGAGCCCGACGCGCGCCCAGCAACAACAGGCCCTGGTTTCCGGAGTCGGCCAGGGAATGCAGGCACTCGGCCAACAGGGCTACCGACCCGGTCAGTAGAAACCCGAGCAGCTTGGAGACACCGACGGCCACGTTTGCTGCGAGGGCGACCAGCACTGCACGCCGGTGCCCCTTTGGTTCGTCACTCACCGCCGGTTCGCCGGCCCTTACCCGGCCAGCTTCTCCTTCAGGTGGTCGACGGTGGCCTCGGGAATGGGCTCGCGGATCACGTTGGTGGGGTGGTGACTCTCGAATGCCCGAGACATCTGGTCGACGTCGCCTGTGACGCCGATGAGGAGGAGCGCAGAGGAGCCGTTGGTGAGTTGGCCCTTCACACGGTCGACGAGGGTGTCGTCCAGGCCGGCTTGCTTCATCAGCTCGCCGACGCCCGCACCGACCGCTGCGCCACCGACGGCTCCGAGGAGAAACCAGGCTGGCGGGAACCACCACAGCGCCAGCATGCCGACGAGCGCCCCCGCCCACGCTCCGCCGCTGAGCGACCCGTGGGGGGTGTGCAACGAGATGTGGCCGTGCTGGTGCTTCTCGACGACGGCGACGTCGTCGATCCACGCGTAGTCGAGTTCCTCCAACGCTCGGACCGCACCCAAGGCGGACTGGGCCCCGTGGACCGAATCGAAGTTCAACATGATGAGATCTGCCATGAGATGCTCCATTTCCTCGGTGTGGCCCTCGGGCCGCAGATGTTGTTTCGACCATGACCCCAGCGGGGCGACACCGAGGTCCGGAGAATCTCCGCCTGCCCACGCTCAACAACGGAAGCGCCAGAGTCATCGTAACCAGGGCATGAAATCGGGAGTCGCCAGTCCCGTCACGAAGTGACGTTCTCGGGTGAAACGGCGTGCGATGATGATTTTTGTGGATATGACGGCGCCCACGATCGATACCGCCGCGACGATGACGGCAGACGAAGTGCTTTTGGCCGTTGACTCGTGTCGCGGGGGGCTCGACCGCTCCGAGGTGGATCGACGTGTCGCGGTGTTTGGCCCGAATGCGATCCGTTCCCACCACGCGAGCGCGCTGTCGGTGCTTGGCCGGCAGCTCAACAGTCCGTTGCTGTGGCTGTTGTTTGCAGCCGCTGCGATCTCTGCGTTCGTCGGCGAGGGCCTCGATGCGATGATCATTGCGGTGATCCTGGCAGCGTCGGTGGCTCTGGGATTTGTCAACGAGTTCCGCGCTGAGCGAGCTGCGCAGGCGCTGCATTCCGGTATCCGGCACGTGGTGACCGCTGTTCGCGATGGTGTTCCCGTCAGCGTCGAAGTGACCCACCTGGTTCCCGGCGACGTGATCCATCTGGAGATGGGGTCGGTCGTTCCGGCGGACGTGCGGTTGTTGTCGACGGTCGAGTTGGAGTGCGACGAGTCGATCCTGACCGGCGAACCCGAACCAGCGGTCAAGTCGGTCGAACCGGCGGTCACCGGCGCGCCGCTTGCGGAGCTGGCCTCGTGTGCGTTCATGGGGACCGTTGTGCGCAGCGGGTCGGCCGAGGCGGTCGTCGTTTCAACCGGTCGGTCCACCCGGTTCGGGGAGATTGCCGCCGGGTTGGGTGAGCAGCAGCCCCGCACGGACTTCCAGCGTGGACTCGGGAGGTTCTCCGTCCTGTTGGCCAAGGTCGGCGGCGTCCTCAGCGTCGCGATCCTGGCCGGCAACGTCGCTCTCGGTCGCCCCTTGATCGATGCCGTGCTCTTCTCGCTCGCCATCGCAGTCGGCATCACCCCGCAGCTGCTCCCAGCGGTGGTCTCGATGAGCCTCGCCACCGGCTCGCGACGCCTGGCAGAGCGCAAAGTTCTGGTGAAGCGCCTCGTGTGCATCGAAGACCTGGGTGACATGGACGTGTTGTTCACCGACAAGACCGGCACGCTGACCGACGGTCACATCAGCTTCGACCGAGCAATGGACGCAACGGGCGAGCCAAACGACGACGTGCTCGCCCTGGGACTTGTGTGCAACGAGGCCACGGTGACCGAGGGAGTGGCGGTCGGTGGGAACTCGCTCGACGTCGCATTGTGGGAGACACCGGCGGCGGAGTCGGCGTCGATCGGCGACTTCCGGCGGAGAGCTGTGGCTCCGTTCGATCACGATCGTCGCTGCGTGTCGGTGCTGGTGGACCACGGCGAAAAGCGGTTGATCATCACCAAGGGCGCGCCCGAAGCGGTACTTCAACGGTGCGCCTCGGTCGACGACACCGCCCGCGACGTGCTCGATATCCAGTTCTCCGCCGGGTTGCGAGTCGTCGCCGTGGCCACCCGACCAGCAGCCGGAGCGAGCGAGGTGCACGCATCGGATGAACACGACCTGGAGCTTCTTGGATTCCTCGTCTTCCTCGATCTCCCGAAGGAATCGGCCGCTGCGTCGATCGCCCGGCTCGCCGAACTGGGGATCGGGCTGAAGGTCGTCACGGGCGACAACCCACGGGTTGCCGCCACGATGTGCACCTCGATCGGCATCGAGGTGCACAACACCCTGACCGGCCCCGAACTCGACGCCCTCGACGACGACCAGTTGCAGGCCGCCGTTGGCGACACGACGGTGTTCGCTCGGGTCAGCCCCGCTCAGAAGGCCCGGGTGGTGGAGGCACAACGCAGCGCTGGGTCGGCCGTTGCGTTCCTCGGTGACGGGGTCAACGACGCCCTGGCGATTCATCACGCCGACGTTGGCATCTCGGTGGACTCGGCCACCGACGTGGCGAAGGATGCTGCGGACATCATCTTGTTGGAACGCGACCTCGGTGTCGTGGCCGACGGGGTCGAGGAGGGGCGGCGCATCTTTGCCAACACCATCAAGTACGTGCTGATGGGAACCTCTTCGAACTTCGGCAACATGTTCAGCGTCACCGTCGCAGCTGCGTTCCTACCGTTCCTGCCGATGCTCCCGTTCCAGATCCTGTTGAACAACCTCTTGTACGACACGAGCCAGCTGGCCATCCCGACCGATCACGTGGACGCCGAACAACTCACCCGCCCATCACACTGGGACATCGCGTTCATCCGTCGGTTCATGTTTCGGTTCGGCCCGATCAGCTCCCTGTACGACTTCGCAACGTTCGCGGTGATGCTGTGGGTCTTCCACGCAGCGGCGCCGCTGTTCCGCGCCGGGTGGTTCGTCGAGTCGCTCGCCACGCAGTGCCTCATCGTGTTCGTGATCCGCACCCGCCGCATACCCTTCTTTCGTTCCCGACCCTCACGTCCGTTGTTGATCTCGGTATTGGCCGTCGTCGCCATCGGGATCGCCATCCCTGAGAGTCCGCTCGGCTCACCTCTCGGCTTTTCGTCGCTGCCGCTCGGCTTCTTCGCCGTGCTGGTCGGGTTCGTCATCGCTTACCTGGCGAGCATCGAGGTTGCGAAGTACTTCTTCTACCGGGCGCACGAAACCAGGGCCGATCGGCCTCTCCGGCGCGGACGGGCCCATCGTGTGCACCGTCGTGCCGCTCGGTTCAGTCACGGCGGAACCCTCGGAAGCACCTAGTGTCGACGGCGGGTTGGCGCGCACACCGGAGGGGTGGATCGCTCCCACAACCGGCCACGCGGACGTACTGTGGCCGGAATGGGGCGAAGAGGCGGATTTCGGCGGTGTGCGGCAGTCGCATTGATGGGCGCCGGTCTGGCCGCCTGTGGTAATCCGAACCAGGGTGACTCGGTTGCGATCATCGGCGACTCCATCACCGACTTCGACCAGACCGATCTGCATGAGCAACTCGGCTCGGACTACCACCTGGTGATCTCCGGCAATTTCGGGTTCACGACCGCAGAGGTCGACCCGGAAGCCAAGTTCGTCGGGTCGAAACCCCACGACCAGGTGATCTTCAACATCGGCACCAACGATGTGCTTCAGGACTACAAGGTCGAGAGCTCAATGGCCGACCTCAAGCGGGAGATCGGTTATTACCCCTCCGCCCGCTGCATCTTTCTCGTCAACATCAACGAGCACATGATCGATCACCAGACCAACCAGGCCACCACCGACGATGCCAAGCGTTTCAACGCCGCGTTCGATGAACTGGCGGCCTCCGACCCTCGGATTTCGGTGATCGACTGGAACTCGGTGGCGGCGGCGTCGCTCAACGACAAGGTGCCGCCGTACAGCACCCTGACCGAGGACTCGGTGCACCCAACCGACGCCGGAAACCGCAAGCTGAACGATTTGTACGCCAAAGCGTTGGAGGAGTGTTGAAACCCATCGAGACACAGCAGCCAGTGCCGGAGGCCCATACGGTTCAACTGCGACTCGGCGAGCCGGTCAGCGCGCTCGACGGTCCCTTCGGCGAGCTTGCCGACATCGTGATCGACCCGCACTCACGGGTCGTGACCCACGTCGTGATCGAACCTCGGCACCATCATCACCAGGCACGATTGGTACCGATCGGCTTGGTGTCCGCCGACGGTGACCGCATTCAGGTCGACCTCGACAGTGACCGGTTGCGGCTCCTGGAACGGGTCGTTGACATCGACTACCTGAGGATGACCGACCCCATCACCGTGGACGGCAACTGGGACATCGGCACCGAGGACGTGCTGGCGATGCCGTATTCGTGGGGGTCCACGGCGATGACCAGCTACGACGACTCGGCGGCCATGATCCAGTGGGACCGGGTACCGAAGGGTGAGTGCGAGGTTCGTCGAAGCAGCGCAGTGCTGGTGGACGGCGGCCAGTGCATTGGCCACGTGGCCGGGTTCGTCGCCGACGGCGATCACCTGACCGGCGTCGTGGTCGAGCGAGGGCATCCGGGTCTTGCGCACCACACGTTGGTTCCCATGGGCAGCGTGGCCCGGGTGTCCATGGACCACGTGGCCTTGGACATGGATGCAGCAACCTTCAAGGCGCTGCCGAAAGCCGCCGGCCTGGAAGGCCCGTTGGGCGATCACTCACGCACCCTTCGTCAGCATCTGGACGGCCTGCTCCACCACCGGAGGGTCGACGACTGACAGTGCCGCCAGGACCGGCTGCTGTTCTTCAGCTCAACCTCAGATAGACCGGTCACACTCCAGGGTCACATGCTTCAATTGACGACGACGAACCCGGGCAGGCCATGAGAATTCTGGTGGTGGACGACGAACCTCGGCTGGCCGTCGCGGTCAAACGCGGCTTGGAGGCCGAAGGCTTTGCCGTGGACGTCGCGGCCACCGGCGACGAGGGGCTCTGGATGGCAACCGAAGTGGCCTACGACGCCATCGTGCTGGACATCATGTTGCCGGGTATCAGCGGTTACACGGTGTGCGCCCGTCTTCGCGAGGCCGGTGTGTGGACTCCGATCCTGATGCTGACGGCCAAGAACGGTGAGTACGACGAGGCCGAAGCGCTCGACACCGGTGCGGACGGCTACCTGTCGAAGCCATTTTCGTTTGTCGTCCTCGTCGCCCACATCCGGGCGTTGCTGAGGCGAGGCGCCACCGAGCGCCCTGCCAAGCTCAGCCTCGGCGACCTGGTGCTCGACCCGGCGACCCGCTCGTGTATCCGTGGCGATATGGCGATCGACCTGACCGCCAAGGAGTTCTCGGTGCTCGAGTTTCTCATGAGGTCCAAGGGCGACGTCGTGACCAAGTCTCAGATCGTCGAGCACGTCTGGGATGCGGCCTATGACGGCGACCTCAACGTGGTCGAGGTGCACGTCAGTGCGCTGCGTCGCAAGATCGATGCGCCCTTCGGCACCGACACGATCCGCACCGTACGAGGCGCCGGATACCAGATGGTTGCGCCGTGAGGCGGGCGCCGGGGCGGGGCTCGGTGCGCACCCAGACCACGCTGGTGGCCGCCGGGGTGGTCGCCTTGGTGCTCGTCATCTCGGCGGTTGGTCTCACCGGCCTGGTTCGCCATCGCCTCGTCGATGCCGAGCGGGTGGCCGCCCGGGTGCGGGCCGACGACGTGGTCGCCCTCGCCCGAACCGGCAGGCTCCCCAACCCGCTGGCCTATCCGGGCGAGGAATCGGGCGCCACCCAGGTCCTCGATTCGAAGGGGACGGTGATCGACGCCACCGGCAACCTCGAGGACGAACCCGCCCTCAGTGAGCTTCGTCCCGACGTTGGCGACCACGAGTCCGAGATTCTGACCGACGTCCCGCTGGAGGACGACGATCGGTACGTGATCGTGGCGACCACCGCCGAGGTGTCGGGCGACAACCTCACCGTTCTGGCCGCTGCATCGCTCGAGTCGGCCGACGACACGGTGGAGACGCTGTGGAGCACCTTCCTGTGGGGGATTCCGCTGCTGACCCTGCTGGTTGCCGGCACGACCAGGTTGTTGGTGGCGCGGGCGCTGCGCCCGGTGGGTGCGATCACCGACGAGGTGGCCGACATCACCCAGGCCGACCTGCACCGCCGGGTGCCCCAACCGGCCAGCACCGACGAGATTGCGCAACTTGCCTCCACCATGAACGACATGCTGGCACGGCTGGAGTCGTCGTCGACCCGCCAGCAGCGCTTCGTCGCCGACGCCTCCCACGAGATGCGAAGCCCCCTGGCATCTTCCCGGGCAGTACTGGAGGTGGCCGCCCTGCACCCGGGATCCGTCGACGACCTGGTGGCCGCCATCGGCGACTCGCTGATCGATCACCAACGGCTCGAGACCCTGGTATCCGACCTGCTGATGCTTGCCCGTCTGGACGGATCCCAGACCGCCATCCGGCGGGTGGCGACCGACGTGGAGGCGCTGACGCGGACGGTGATCGAGCGTCGGATCGAGCCCGCCGTTGAGTTCGCCGGCGTCGGTCCTGCGATCGTCCTGGCCGACGGGCCCCAGCTGGATCGGGTGCTGACCAACCTGCTCGACAATGCAGCCCGCCACCGTCGATCGCGGACGGCGGTGGCGGTGACCGCCGCCAGGCCGACCGTCGAAATCACGGTGGACGATGACGGGCCGGGCATCGCCGAGGCTGACCGCCAACGGGTGTTCGAACCGTTCACGCGCCTCGACGCGGCCCGAACCGCCGATCAGGGCACCGGGTTGGGCCTGGCCATCGTTGCCGAAATCGTGGGCGACTTGGGCGGTCGGGTGCGCGTGGACGACAGCCCGCTGGGAGGCGCACGTCTGGTCGTGTCCCTTCCGTCCTCATAGCGCCTGGTTGAGACTGGGTTCATGACTGGACGATTCAGCGGCAGGATCCATACTCCGACCTGGCGGCGTCATCTCGGGCCGACATCAAGGCCATCCTCGTCCTCGCTGCAGAGATCCACGAGCGCACGGCGGCGACCCCGGCCGGGATCTCGCCCCAGGCCACACCTCAGAATCAGCCATGACGCGGTCTACTCCGGGCTAAACGGGCCGCTGAGCGGCAAACGCACGGTCACAGTGGTGCCCTGGCCCGGTCCGCTGTCGAGCGCGACGGTGCCGTGGTGTGCCTTCGCCATCGACTCGACGATTGACAGTCCAAGGCCGCTGCCGCCGCTGTGCCTCGACCGGGAAGGGTCGGCCCGATAGAAGCGTTGGAAGGCCCGAGCGGCGGTCTCCGGCGTCATGCCGGGGCCGTCGTCGCTGATGGTCAGCACAGCAGTGTCGCCGTCACGGCTGGTCGCCACCCGAACCGGCGTGCCCGGGGGCGTGTGCACCAGCGCGTTGGTGAGCAGGTTGGCCGCCACCTGACGCAAGCGTGCCTGGTCGCCCGCCACTTGAAGCGGCCCGGCCAGGGCGGTGTCGATCGGGCGGTCCGGGTCCACCGCCCGTGCGTCTGCGGCGGCGTCGGCGGCCAGCTCGCTCAGATCGACGGGCGCCACGTCGAGCGGACGATCCTGATCGGCGCGGGCGAGCGTCAGCAGGTCCTCGACCAGGGACCCCATGCGAATCGCCTCCGCCTCGGTGCGGGCCATCGCATCGTCCAAGGCGCCCGGCGATTCCAGGCCCCGCGTCCGATACAGCTCGGCGTATCCCCGGATCGTCGCTACCGGCGTGCGCAGCTCGTGGGAGGCGTCGGCCACAAAGGCCCGCAGGCGGGCCTCGCTGCGGATCCGCTCCTCGAACGCCGTCTCGATGTGGCCGAGCATCGTGTTGAGCGCGGCCGCCAGCTCGCCGGCCTCGGTTCGCTCGTCGGCTTCGGGCACGCGTTGGGACAGGTCCCCGGCGGCGATCGACGTTGCCACCCCGGTCATCGTCTTCACCGGACGGACCCCCAGGTGGATGACCCACCAGCCAAGGGCGCCGAGCGCCGCGAGGATCACCAGGGCCCCGGCCGCCTCGACCTTGATCAGGTCGGCGACGGCGGCATCGACCGAGTCGAGCGGCATCGCCAGGGTGACCACGGTGTTCGACCGGTCGTCGGTGTAGCTGAGCACCCGGTAGTCGGGGGAGGCCCCCGAGCCCATAACGGTGAACGCCTGACTCGAGTCGGCTGCAGCCGTCGCCGTGCCTGCGTCGATGGAGGGCGGGGATGCCTGCTCACCCCGCAGCCCGGGGGTGAGCACTGTCTCCACCCGGTCGTTGCGGACCACGCCGATGTAGAGCGAGCTGAGGGATCGGGATGGCCTCCCGGGCGCATCGGGGGCGTCGCGGGCTGGGGTGCCGGGTCCGCTCCGGTCGCGCCCGGGGGGACCGAAGTCGTCGAGGTTCCGGATCGGTCCGACCGCCTCGGCCAGCTGGCGATCCACCTGGCCGAGCAGGTTGTTCTCGGTGATCCTGGTGATCGCCACCGTGACGATGCCCAGCACGACGGCGATCAGGGCGATGCCCGCCATCACCCGGGAGCGGAGCGACATCGGGCCCTCAGCCGGTCCGCAAGGTGTAGCCCACCCCGCGGATCGTGTGGATGAGGCGAGGGTCTGCGCTGTCCAGCTTCTTGCGTAGGTAGCCGATGTAGGTCTCGACGATGCCGCCGTCGCCGCCGAAGTCGTAGTGCCACACGTGGTCGAGGATCTGTGCCTTGGACAGGACCCGGCCCTGGTTCACGAGCAGGTAACGCAGCAGGTTGAACTCGGTGGGCGACAGCGATACCTCTGCGCCGGCCCGGGTGACGCGGTGGGCGTCCTCGTCGAGCACGAGGTCAGCGCATTCCAGAAGCGAGCCGTCGCTTCGGGTCATGCCCGAGCGGCGCAGCAGCGCCTGGACCCGGGCCACCAATTCTTCCAGGCTGAAGGGCTTCACCAGGTAGTCGTCGCCACCCAGCGTGAGGCCCCGCACCTTGTCCTCGGTGGCGTCCTTGGCGGTGAGGAACAACACCGGCACCTTGGAGCCGTCGGCCCGCAGCCGGCGACACACCTCGAAGCCGTCGAGGTCGGGCATCATCACGTCGAGCACGACCAGGTCGGGGGCGACCGTGGGCAGCGCCGCCAGAGCGTCGCGTCCGCTCGCCAGCGCCGTCACCGCAAAGCCGTGATGGTTGAGCGCAGCGTCGAGCATCGATCGCAGGTTGTCGTCATCGTCCACCAGCAACAACCGTTCGGCGCTCATCGCCACAGCTTTCCACCGCCGCCTGAGCATTGGCTGAGACAAGGCTGAGAGTTGGCGTGCCGTGGCCAGGCAGTGCGCGATTCCAGGCCGCCAGGTCACCCAGCACCCAATGCGCCCGCGAGGATTGTTCCCTGCCAGACTTTGAGCGCGAATCTGGCGACCACCCAACGACAACCGCGAGGGGCGATGGCGACTCGAGTGACCTCGAACAAGCGGCGGAGCGCGTCCAGCCCAAAGCGCGGCGACGCCGATATTGAACAGTCATCGGCGACGCTGAGCCCTGACCTGGGCGCTCGCGGGCTGTTGCCTGACGAGGAGCGGACGGCAGCGGTCGCGCGTTCGCTGGTGGACGCCGGAAGGTTCGTCCCGGCCCTCACCCGCAGTGCTGACGGCCGAGGTAGGGCGGAGTGGTGGCCGCTGCCCGCCGTCGGCGACCGTGACATGATCGCCGCGCTCGTGGTGGAGGACACCCCCGAGGGGCACCGTGCGGCGGCTTTGGCACTGGCCGGGACGCTCGACAGGCAGGTGAGGGGGCGGCTTGCCAACAGCGGGCACGCGCTGGTGCCAAGTCGGCCCGGCCGGCGGACCGTGCCCCATGCGTGGGTGGAAGCCCTGGGTCGAGACGACGGCCGACTGGCCGACGGCATCGACCCGGAACGGGTGGGCGCGCTGGCCCAGCGGGTCGACGGGTGGATCGCTGCGGGCGCCGATCACGCCACCCGGGTTCGCCTGGCGATCCGGGTACACGAGCCGCCCCCATGCGCCCGCGGAACGGCGGCGAGCCAGTGGCGGCTGCAGTTGCTGGCCCAGGACACCGACGAGACCTCCCTGCTGATCACCCTGGCTGAGCTGTGGGAGGACCGGGCGCTGTTCGGCGCCGACGGGGTGGCCGAGTTGCTCGGCCAGCTTGGCCGGGCTGTGAGGTTGGCGCCCGAGCTGGCACCCGTGCTTGACGAGGCCGTCCCGAACTCGCTCACGCTGGACACGCCCCGGCTGCTGACGTTCGCCGAGCGGGTGGAGCCGTTGGCCGAGGTGGGGGTATCGGTGCTGTTGCCCTCGTGGTGGACCAACCGGGCGCGCCTCGGGCTGCGGGCCAAGGCGGTGAGCCCGCCGGGCGTGGTCACCGGGTCGGGCCTCGGGTTGGAGACCCTGGTGTCCTTCACCTGGCAGGCCGCGCTTGGCGACACCAAGCTGAACAAGGCCGATCTGAGGCGGCTTGAGGCCGCCGCAGCCGCCAAGTCGCAGCTGGTGCGAATTCGGGGCCAGTGGGTGCAGATCGACCCCAACCGGGTGGCCGCACTCGTGGCGGCAGCGGGTACGGTCGGCGAGGCCGAGGTGTCCGAGTTGTTGCGAGCCCACTTGGGACTCGGCGACCTGGACGCACCCGACGAGCTCGAGATCGAGGGCGTGGCCGCCACCGGGTGGCTGGGTCAACTGCTCGACGACGCGCTGTCGGGAACGGTCACCCCGGTGGTTGACCCGCCCGGGTTCGAGGGCGTCCTCCGCCCGTACCAGCAGCGGGGCGTGGGCTGGCTGGCCTTCCTCGGACGGCTGGGGTTGGGTGCATGCCTGGCCGACGACATGGGCCTGGGCAAGACAGCGCAGCTCATCGCCACCGTGCTGGCCGACCCGGCGCCCGGGCCCACCCTGGTGATCGCACCGGTGTCGGTGCTGGGCAACTGGCAGCGGGAGATCGAACGGTTCGCCCCCGGGCTGTCGGTGCTGGTGCACCACGGCGGCGACCGGCACGACCACGAGTCCCACTTTGTCGAGCGGGCGGCGGCCACCGACGTGGTGCTCACCACCTATTCGCTGGTCGCCCGAGACGCCGACCATCTCGGCGCCGTGAGTTGGGGTCGGCTGGCGCTGGACGAGGCCCAGCACATCAAGAACCCCCGAACCCACGTTGCCAAGGCCACCGCAGCGCTGACCGCCTCCCGGCGCATCGCCCTCACCGGCACACCGGTGGAGAACCGCCTGGCCGAGCTGTGGTCGTTGATGAACGTGCTGAACCCCGGCCTGCTCGGCACGATCACATCGTTCGCCAAGCGCTTTGCTGGGCCGATCGAACGCGACGGCGACGAAGAGACCACGGCGCTGCTGCGACGCATCACCGGCCCGTTCGTGCTGCGCCGCCTGAAGTCCGACCGCAGCATCATCGACGACCTGCCCGACAAGATCGAGCGGACCCAGCTGTGCACGCTGACCGACGAGCAGGCGACGCTGTACCAGGCGGTGGTCGATGACCTGCTGAAATCGATGGACGAGATGGACGAGCGGTTGGAGCGGCCCGAACAACCCAAAAAGCGTCGCCCCTCGAAGGCCGGCGGCGCCGCGGCGCCGCCGGAGGAACCGCCCGACGACTCCGACATCACCCGCCGCGGGATGGTGCTGGCCGCGATCGCCAAGCTGAAGCAGGTCTGCAACCATCCGGCCCACTTCCTGGGCGATGGGTCGGCGCTGCGGGGGCGGTCGGGCAAGCTCGCCCGCACCGAGGAACTGCTCGACGAGATCATCGACGTCGGCGACAAGGTGCTGTGCTTCACCCAGTACACGGCGTGGGGCGACCTGTTGGCGGCCCACTTCGCCCGCCGGTACGGCATCGAACCGCTGTGGCTGCACGGCGGCGTTCCCCGCAAACGCCGGGACGAGATGGTGACCGCCTTCGACGATCCCGACGGCCCGCCGATCTTCCTCCTGTCGCTCAAGGCGGGTGGAACCGGGCTGAACCTCACCGCCGCCAGCCACGTGATCCACCTCGACCGCTGGTGGAATCCGGCGGTGGAGGATCAGGCGACCGACCGCGCTTATCGCATCGGGCAAACCAGCGCGGTCGACGTGCACAAGCTGGTGTCGGTGGGCACGATCGAGGAGCGCATCGACGCCATGATCAACGAGAAGCGGGCGCTGGCCGAAGCGGTGGTTGGCACCGGCGAGGGCTGGGTAACCGAGCTGAGCACCGCCGAGTTGCGCAGCGTGATCTCGCTGCGGGACCGGGAGGTCGGCTGATGGCACGCCGGGGTTGGGACGATCGCTGGCAGAACTATCCGGCATCCAAGCCGCTGCCCGCCGATGGCATCGCCACGTCCAAGCAGCGCGGCGCCATGGCCGAGCAGTGGTGGTCGGGGCGCTTCGTCACCATGTTGGACAGCTACGGGCTGGGCGGGCGCATGCAGCGGGGTCGCCGCTACGCCCGCAGCGGCCAGGTGCTGTCGGTGGAGGTGAACCCCGGCATGATCGTCGCCCAGGTGCAGGGTTCGCGCCGCACCCCGTACGCGGTCACGGTCCGCTGCGACGAGCCGACCGACGCGCAGTGGCTGGCGTTGGAGCAGACGCTGCGATCCCAGGTGCGCTTCGCAGCCGGCCTGCTGGCCGGTGAGGTGCCGCCCGAGCTGGAAGCCGCCTGCGCCGATGCCGGGTTCGCCTTGTTTCCCGCCACCTGGTCCGACCTGCGGGCCACCTGCTCGTGTCCGGACTGGGAGAACCCGTGCAAGCACATTGCCGCGGTGCTGTACGTCTTCGCCGACCAGCTCGACGACGACCCGTGGAAGCTGTTGGAGTGGCACGGCCGTGGCCGTGACGAGGTGCTGGCCTTCCTCCAAGCCGCCGGCGCAGAAGGTGCGAGCGGCAGCGCGGGCCTGCCGTCGTGGTGGCCCCTCACCCCCGGAAGATTGGACGCCGGCGCTCGGCCGCTCCACGTTCGCGTGTCGCCCGCGCCCGACCCTCCCCACCGGGTGTTGGCCCGCCTTGGCGAGCTCGGCATCGACGCCGCCGGAACGATGGTCGACGAACTGTTCGCCGCCGCCTACGAGCCGATCATCACCGACGGCCCGACCGACCTCTGACCAACGGGCTCAGCGGCGGCCGAAGCGCAGGGTGGCCATGGGTTGCATCCAGCCGGGCATCGACGACACCGGCACGTTGGCGCTGGAGATGAACGAGAAGGGGATGATGAGCATCGACATGCCCTGGGCGGCCGGGGCGTTGCCGGAGACGAGGCCGAACACGATGAACACCCAGGCGAACGCTGCCGATGGTCATGCCGCTGCTCCTTCGGTGGCAGGCGTCTCGGCTAGCCAACGCGGATTGCCGACAAGGCCAGGATGGGCCTCACGCGCTGAGGCTGTGCCATGGCGTCGATGTCGCCGACCATCAGCGTGCCCGAGTCGGGCTTCACCAGGGTGGCCACCGCCGAGATGAGGGTGGTCTTGCCGGCACCGTTGGGGCCGAGCAGCGCCGTCAGGCAGCCATTCTCTCGGCGGCCAGGTCGATGCCGTCCATGGCGTGGGTGTCGACAAGGTTCTGCGAAGCTCGGTGGCTTCGATGATTGCATTGCGCCGATCGGTGACAACGTGGCGAAGAGCATGGGGGATAAGAAAACGAAAACGAGAACGTGTTCTCGTTTTCGTTCCACGGGTAGGCTGCCCCGATGGCTGATGTTGTAATCGCAAGCGCTGTTCGTACCCCTATCGGCACCGCCTACAAAGGCACTCTGGCGGCGACAACCGCCCAGCAGCTGTCCGAGGTGGCCGTGGGCGCCGCCCTGGAACGCTCGGGCGTTCCCGGTGAGGCGATCGAGGACCTGGTGATGGGGGAGTCGATGCAGGGCGGCGGCAACATCGCCCGCTACACCGCCATCGAGCTGGGGCTCGACAACGTGCCGGGTGCAGCGATCCAGCGCTGGTGTGCCTCGGGGATGTCGGCGGTGAACTACCTGGCGGCCAACATCGCTGCCGGCATGGTCGAGTGCGGCATCGCGGGCGGCGTCGAGTCCATGTCGCCCGCCCCCGCCACGATGAAGCCCGGTCCCGACGGATCCCCACAGAGCTGGCTGCCCGCCGCCCACCCCGAGACCGACATCACCCCGGCGTTCAACATGGCGATGACCGTGGGGGAGAACACCGCCCGCATCGCCGGCGTCACCCGCGAGCAGGCAGACGAGTGGGCGTTCCACTCCCACCAGCGGGCGATCGCCGCCATCGACAGCGGCTACTTCGATGCCGAACTGGTGTCGGTGCCATTGGGCGACGGCGCCGAGTTCAGCGTCGACGAGCATCCCCGGCGCACTTCCTCGCTGGAGAAGCTGGCCTCGCTTCCCGTGATCAACCCGATGCTCGAAGGGGCGATCGTCACCCCCGGCAACAGCTCCGGCCTTAACGACGCCGCCGCAGCGATGGTGCTGTGCAGCCGGGAGTTCGCCGAAAACCACGGCCTGACGCCGTTGGCGATCGTCCGCTCGTGGGCCTCGGTGGCCGACACCGTGGAGCGCAACGGTCTCGCGCCCACGCTGGCGGTACCCAAGGCGCTCAAGCTGGCCGGCATCGGCATCGGGGACATCGACGCCATCGAGATCAACGAGGCGTTCTCGTCGATGGCGGTCGCCTCGGCCCGGGAGCTGGGCCTCGACGACGAGATCACCAACCAGGTGGGCTCGGGCTGTTCGCTTGGCCACCCGGTCGCCTGCACCGGTGCCCGCATGCTCGTCACGATGGCGCACCAGTTGGCCCGCACCGACAAGCAGTGGGGGGTTGCCACGATGTGCGCAGCGGGTGGCATGGGTGCCGCCACGGTGATCGAGCGAGCCTGACCGCTCGGGTCGCCGGCCGCCCACCCGGCCGCCCACCCGACCGTGACGCAGCCCGGGCCGGTCTGCGCTTGGTCAGGAGGCCCGACGACCGCTACCATTTCCCGGTTCCCCGTTCGCCTGACCGCGGCGCTCGTTGCGAACCCCCGAGCCACTCCGTGGCTCGCCCGTCGCCACGCCGCAATCCTCCGGAGCTCAATATGAAGGCCACCGATTTCATCGACGCCGGTACCGTCCGAGACGACCTGCCGGACTTTGCCGTTGGCGACAACGTGAAGGTTCACGTGAAGGTGGTGGAGGGTCAGAAGGAGCGCATCCAGGTGTTCCATGGCTCGGTCATTCGTCGTGAGCACGGCGGGGTGCACGAGACCTTCACCGTCCGCAAGGTGTCCTACGGCGTCGGCGTCGAGCGCATCTGGCCGGTGCACTGCCCGACGATCGATCACCTCGAGGTGGTCAGCCGCGGCGACGTGCGCAGGGCCAAGCTGTACTACCTGCGCGATCGGGTGGGTAAGCGGGCCAAGATCCGCGAACTGCGCAACTGATACCTCGTACCTGACGTCGGCAACCCGGCCTCGGCGATCCGCTGAGGCTCGCTTCTTCAGTTTGCGGGCTGCACTCCCCGGGGTGCGTGCACCATGTCGGCCGGTGGTCAGAGTCGCCCATGCTGGGGGAATGACCATAAGCGCCGAGCCAACGCCTGGCGGTCCCTCCTCAGGGCGGCCCTCCCGCGACCCCGTCGACCGCTCGCGTCAAGCGCTCGGCGCCTGGGGCGAGGCCAGGGTGGCTCGTTGGTACGAGGCCCGCGGCTACGAGGTGCTCGATCGCAACTGGCGCTGCGCCCGAGGCGAGATCGACCTGGTGGTCGGTCGCCCGGGCGAGGTGGCGATCGTCGAGGTGAAGACCCGCACCAGCGATCGCTTCGGTGTGCCGGCGTTGGCGGTGGGCTACGCCAAGCAGGCGCGGCTACGTCGTCTCGGTGCGGCCTGGCTGGTCGAACACGGCGGAGGGCTCGGTCGGGTGCGCTTCGACGTGGCCTCGGTGCTGGCGGGCGAGGTCTCGGTCATCGAGAGCGCCTTCTGATGGCGGTTGATTTGTTTGGTGGTAGGCGCATACTTAGGCGCATGCCCCGGATTCAGCTGTACCTGCCTGACGATCTGTATCAGCAAGTGAAGGAGTATGACCTGCCGGCATCGAAGCTGTTCCAGAACGCGGTGCGGGAGGAACTCGACCGGAGGGACAAGGTGGCTGCGCTCGAGGTCTACCTCGATGAACTCCGGGCGGAGGTGGGGGAGCCGTCCACCGAGGACTGGGCCTGGGCCGAGGAGATCGTCGATCGGATCGACCTGCACCTCAGCAAATCCGATGGCTAGCCGCATCGCAGTGCTGGACAGTGGTGGCCTCACGCTGCTCGCAACGCGGTCGGTGAGGAGCTTGGCTGTGGCTGTTCTGCTCGAGCGTCGTGGTCACTGGCCACCGGTCGTCTCGACGATGACGATGGTCGAGGCGCTCCAAGGACGACCCGGGCCCGATGCGCCGACCAACCAGTTTTTGAAGTCGTGTCGAATCGAGCCGGTCGTCTCCGAGAGACTGGCCCGACGGGCGGCTCGGCTCCGAACCTCGGCTGGTCGAGGCTCCGCCGTCGACGCGCTGATCGTGGCTCTGGCGGAACCGGGCGGAGTCGTCGTCACCGGGGACAGCAGCGACATCTGCGCGCTGGCCGAGCGGGCAGATGACGTCTATGTCGAGGCGGTCTGAGGATGCACCGAACTACCGTCGCTGCGATGGAACGGCGTTGGAGGCTCGGCATTCGTGCGCTCGCCGTGCTCGTTGGGCTCACGCTTCTGGCTGCGGGTTGCGGCGGGGGCGGTGAGGACTCGACACCCCAGCCGAAACCGAACTCGGTCGAGCCCAACGACGGGCCGACCGTGGCCCGCGGCTCCGAATTTCTGGTCTCGACCGGGAAGCCCGGGCGGCCCACGCACCTGGTCAAAGTCGGTGTCGACGGTCAGCTCGACTGGCCCGAGGACGGCGCCATGATCGGTGGCACCCAGCTGGACGACGGCAGCTGGTTCGTCCTCAACTCCTCGTGCCAGGGAACGTCAGGGGTCTGCGGCGACGTCGGTGGCATCGTCCTGAGCCCGGAAGGTCGGGTGGAGGCGACGGGGGAGCTGTGGGACGAGCCGGGCACCTACGAGGTGGTGGGTTCGAGTGGGTCGCTGGTGCTGGTCTCGGTGCGCACCGACGCGGCGGTCACCGCCTACTGGGTTGATGCCACGACGGTCGAGGAGGTCGATCAGGCCTTTCGTTCGGCACCCTATGACGCAGCGGCCATCCGAGACGCCGCCGAGGCCGCCGGTGGGGAGGCCGAGTACGACACCCCTCGATTTCGGTTCTGCGCCGGTGACGATGCCGTCTACGTGATGTCCTCGCCGGAACATCGCGGGTCGGCCGAGCCCGCGTCGCGCACGGTCGAGGTGATGCCCAGCCCCGCTGGGGCCAAGGCGGGCGACGTGGCCCGACTCTTTGAGCTGGACATCGACAGCTTCGACGCCCGACTGGTCGGCGCAGTGATGTGCGGTGATGGGCGACTGACCAATGTGGCCGTCGGGCCGAGCGAGGATGGAGGCAGCGAGGTGACGCTGGCCGAACTCGATACCGTGACCGGCGAAGCGGAGGAGCGGTCGGTGGTCACCTACGACACGCCGTTGGTCGACCTCTACGGCGGAGGCGACGATCGCGCGCTGCTCAGCGTCGCCGAGCTGGACCGGACGGATGCCGAAGCCGATGTCGAAGGGCCGAACGAGGACCAACCGCCTTCCAAGCTGGTCGTGATCACCACCGTCGGTGAGGTGGTCGATGTGGGCCCGCAGGCCCCGACCGGCCCGGCCTCGATCAGCCTGGACGGCACGATGGTGCTGCAGCCGGACGGCGACAGTGTGCAGGTGGACCGCATCGGCTGAGCGCCGGGCGGATCAGCCGACCCGCACTCGCTTCTGCCAACAACCGTGGTGCCAGTGGCGGCGCAGGTCGGCAGCGCCGTAGGGGACGACCACCACATGGCCCAGGCCCCGGGGCAGCTCACGATGACACCATGGGCAGGTGTAGGCCTTGTTGGCCTGATACGGCTGGACGCGACGAACCTCGACGGCGCCGGGATCGAACGGATCGGGTGGCGCCGGTCGCCGCCGTCGAGCACTCACCCGAGGATGCCCCAGATCACCAGGCCGGCACAGACGATCAGCGCCACCGCCACCAGTAGATAGTCGGCGGGCGTCTTGTCGGACTTGAGATGAGGATTGAATCCCATTGCACCAGTGTGCCCGAAGGGCGGTCCAGCCGGCAGTGCGCCCCGCTCGGCGGGCGCTGCGGCGCAACGCGGGTCGCGCGGCCCGGCCGCCGGGGGTTCCCAGCGTCACCCATCGTTCGTAGGGTCAGTGCACGGCTCGCAGGTGGCCCACACCTCGCCACTCCATGACGAAACCTTCCCTGACGAAACTCGAGGCATCATGCTGGCCACCGTCGCGTCCGCAACCCTGCTCGGTGTCGATGGACGCGGCGTATGGGTCGAGGTACACGTCTCCAAGATGGGACTTCCCCGGTTCGTCATGGTCGGCCTGCCCGATGCGGCGTGCCGGGAGTCGCGCGATCGGATCAGGGCGGCGATCCTCAACGCCGGTCTCACGTTCAGCGGCAGCGAGGTCGTCACGGTCAACCTGGCACCCTCCGGCCTGCGCAAGAGCGGTTCGGCGCTGGACCTGCCGATCGCCATCGCCTACCTGGTCGCCTCCGGTCAGCTCGATGCCGCCGCAGTCGAGAACACCGGCCTGCTCGGCGAACTGGGTCTCGACGGCACGGTGCGCGGCGTGCGGGGTGTGTTGCCGTTGGTCGAGGCCACCGCTGCACCCCGGGTGGTCGTGCCGTCGGAGAATGCCGCCGAAGCGCAGCTGTCCGACCGGCAGATCCTGGTGGGCACCACGCTGGCTGAGGTGGTCGCAGCCCTGGCCGGCGAGGAGCGTTGGCCCGATCCCCCCAAGCTGACGGTGCCACAGGTCACCCCAGGGCCCGACCTGTCCGAGGTGCGCGGTCATCGCGTGGCCAAGCTGGCGATCGAGGTGGCTGCGGGCGGCGGCCACCACCTGCTGATGCTCGGCCCTCCGGGGTCGGGCAAGACGATGCTGGCCCAGCGCAGCATCGGGCTTTTGCCCAACCTCGACTCCGACCGTGGCGCCGAGGTGATCCGGGTGCACTCGGCGGCCGGGTTGTTGTTCGGTCGGGCCTCGTCCGCCGGCAACGGGGCAGCCGCCGGTCCGTTGCGCCGCGGTGCCGAAGGTGAACTGGTCGTCGTGGCCCCGTTTCGGGCCCCCCATCACACCGCCACCGTCGTGTCGCTGGTCGGTGGGGGCAGCGGCCAGATGCGTCCGGGCGAGGTCAGCCTGGCCCACGGTGGTGTGCTGTTTCTGGACGAGTTGGCCGAGTTTCCCGCCCATGCCCTGGATGCCCTGCGACAGCCGTTGGAGGACGGCGCAATCCGGGTGAGCCGGGCCCATGCCACCGTGTCGTTTCCCGCTCGCTGCCTGTTGGTGGCAGCGATGAACCCGTGCCCGTGCGGCTCGGGCACGCCCGAACGGTGCCGTTGCAGCGAACCGGCGCTGCGACGGTACGCCCGGCGCATCTCGGGCCCCCTGCTCGACCGGTTCGACCTGCGGGTGCGGGTCGAGGCGCTCGCCCCGGAGGAGCTGGTCGACGCCCCGGCGGGCGAACCGTCGGCGCAGGTGGCCGAACGGGTGGCGCGGGCGCGTGCAGCCGCCCGGGGTCGCGGCGTTGCGGCCAACCGAGAGCTCGACCTGGAGGCCCTCGAACACCACACCCGGCTGACCCCCGGCGCGCGCGAGGTGCTCGATCAGGCCTTGCGAAGCGGACGGTTGAGCGGGCGGGGCATGGCACGACTGCGGGCCGTGGCCCTGACCTTGCGCGACCTCGGCGGCGCCGATGGCACGCTCGACGAGGCCACGATGCAGGTGGCCTTGGGGTTGCGGGCCGAGGTGGGCATCCAGCTGATGGCGGTGGCGTGATGGGCGATGCAGGTGCCGTCCCGAACGAGCCGTCGACAACCGACCCGGCAGTTGGAAGCGAGACGGCGCTGGCGGCGGCCACTCTGGCCGGCCTTGAGGGGATGGGCATGGGCCTGTTGGCCCGCTGGTGTGCCGACCCGGGACCACACGAAGCCATCGACCGCCTTCGCCGTCTGCGCTCGCCGGTGTGTGATGAGGTCGAGCCCGAACGCTGGCGAACCTGGCAGGGACAGGTGGCCTCATGCGACGCGGTGGCCCGCACGGCTGAGCGTTTGGCCGCAGCCGATGCCCGGGCTGTGATGCCCGGGGAGGAGGGCTACCCGACCCGACTGTCCGACGATCCCCGCGCCCCCGCCGTTCTCCTCCGGCGGGGGCGCGGCGCCGGTCCGGACGAACACGACGCAACCGTCGCAATCATCGGTACCAGGCGCGCATCGCAGGTGGGCCGGGAGGTGGCGGCCGAGCTTGGGGCCGAGCTTGCCGGTCGCTCGATCACCGTGCTGTCCGGCTTGGCGCGCGGGATCGACGCAGCCGCCCATCGGGGCGCCCTTGCTGTCGAGGCCACCGCGGCGATCGGCGTCATCGGCTGCGGCCCCGACGTGATCTATCCGCCCGAACATCGACGCCTGTGGGAGGAGGTGGCGGCGGGAGGTGGGCTGCTGGGGGAGTGGCCGCCTGGCATTCCCCCCAACGCGTGGCGCTTTCCTGCCCGTAACCGGCTACTGGCCGCCCTCGCCGACGTGGTCGTCGTCGTCGAGTCGGCCCGCTCGGGCGGATCGATGCACACGGTACGGGAGGCGATCGATCGTTCCCGGCCCGTGCTGGCGGTGCCCGGATCGGTGCGCTCCCGAGCCTCGGAGGGCACCAACATGTTGATCTCCGAAGGCTGCGACCCGTGCGTCGACGTGCTCGACGTGCTGACGGCGTTGTCCCGTCAGGCGAGCAGTTGCCCACCCGTTCCTCGCCGCCAGCGCCCGCCGTCTCAAACCCCGTTGTTCGACCTGACGGCCGAGATCGGCGACAAACCCGGCCCTCGGACGGACGGCGAGCCGGATAATGACCCCGGCAGCGTCGCTGGCCACGGGTCCGTGCCCGCCGACGATGGCTCGCACCCCACCGGCGAGGGGTTCGACCCGATCGAAACGGCGGTGTTGGATGCTGCGGGGTGGCAGCGCGTCAGCCTGGAGCGCATCGCCGATGCCCTGGATTCGGTGCAGGTCGACGTCAGCCTGGTCGACGTCGCCGCAGCGGTTGGTCGCTTGTGCCACCGGGGCGCGCTGGTCGAGCGAGAGGGTTGGTTCGAGGCGACGGGGCGGGGTTCGTGAACGCCGATGGTGCCCCAATCGAGAAGCCCGGCCACGAACCTGGCCGGCGCGCCGAGAGACCACCGAAGCCACCCCCGAGGTCGGTACCCTGTGCCCCATCGCCGCTCACGTCAGTCCCGACGCATCGTGGCGCCTCGACGAGGTGGTCGGCGGCGCCTCGCTCGCTCCGTCCACCCGGGCGGCATACCGACGTGACCTCGAGGGGTTCATCGACCACTGCGGCGCATCGGGCATCACCCGGCCCGACCAGCTGGGGCGCGACGACGTGCGGGCCTGGCTGCGAAGACGCGCCGACGATGGGCTGGCCCCGGCCACCCTGGCTCGATCGCTGGCCTCGGTGCGGCATCTGGTTCGATGGCACCGCCGGGAGGGAACGCTCGAGGGCGACCCCACCGCCGGGCTCAGCGCTCCTCGGGGCGCCCAGCGCCTACCCCGCGTGCTGCGCGCCGACGAGCTTGGCCAATTGCTCGACGAGGACGCCAACCCCGAACGCCCGACCGCGGCCCGCGACGACGCCATCCTCGAGCTGTTGTACGGCTCCGGGCTGCGGGTGTCTGAGCTGTGCGGCATCGACCTGGGCGATCTCGACCTTGAGCGCGGCCTGGTCCGCGTCCTGGGCAAGGGCTCCAAGGAGCGCCTGGTGCCGGTCGGGGACGCTGCGGTGGCGGCACTCAGGGCACACGTCGCAAGCGCCGAGGCCCAGCTCGTCGGCGACGGTCCGGCCCACCTGGCCGCCGGCTGCGGGCCGGAGCTGTTCCGCAACGCCCGTGGCAAGCGGTTGGCCCCCCGCGACGTTCGGCGCATCGTCGATCGCCGCTCGCCCGTTCTCACCCATCCCCATGCGCTCCGTCACAGTTTCGCCACCCACCTGCTCGACGGTGGGGCCGATCTGCGTTCGGTACAAGAGCTGCTGGGCCATGCCGACCTGGAGACGACCCAGATCTATACGCACGTCAGCCGGGAACGCATGCGGGCCGCCGTGCACTCCGCACACCCCAGAGCCTGATCGAAGCGTTGCGGTGCCCTCACCCGCGACGCTGAGCGGGTGAGGCGCCGTGCTGCGCGCAGCCTTGGTGGTGCTGGCGCTGTCGACGACGCCGTTGCCGTCGGCCGTGTCGTTCCGGTCGGAGAGCGACGTCCGGCCGATGCGCAACGCCAGCATTGCCGCTGACGCCCCCAGGTCATTCGACCAGCCGTCGCAGCCCCAAGATCGCCAGGTGGACAGCGGTCCCCGCTGGGATGGATCTCGACCCCGTTTCGTCCCGCCGGTGGACGCGCCGGTGGCCGACCCGTTTCGGGCGCCGGAGGGGCCCTATGGGCCCGGCAACCGCGGCATCGAGTACGCAACGGCACCGGGAACTGCGGTGCGGGCGATCGGGTCGGGCGTCGTCGCCTTCGCCGGATCGGTGGCTGGACGCGGTGTGGTCTCGATCGATCACCCGTCCGGGTTGCGCAGCACCTACTCCGGCCTCGCCCAGATCACCGTTGTCGTCGGGGCTCCGGTTGCCCAGCGCGACTTGGTGGGGCGCACCGCGACGCACCTGCACCTCGGGTTGCGCGACGGGCGGCGCTACCTCGACCCGGCCGCCTTCTTCGGCGGCGCCCGGGCGGTCCTGGTCGAATAGACGGGGCCTCGCCGTCGAGTGGGTGGCCCCTGTGCCCAAGGGTTAGCATCTCCGGTCGGCCCAAACGGGTCGATCACCCAACCCATCACCACCCGGGCGCACCTTCGGTCGCCTTGCGCGCATCGCCCCCGGGATTCGTCGAACCGAAGGAAGGAACCACCACCATGGCCCCAGTAGTCACCATGAAGGAACTCCTCGATGCGGGCGTCCACTTCGGACACCAGACCCGCCGTTGGAACCCGAAGATGCAGCGCTTCATTTACGGGGAGCGCAACGGCATCTACCTCATCGACCTTCGCCAGACCCTCGAGCGGGTCCGTGACTCGTACATCTTCGTGCGGGACCTGGTGGCCGACGGTGGTTCGGTGATGTTCATCGGTACCAAGAAGCAGGCCCAGGACTCGGTGCAGAGCTACGCCGAGCGGTGCGGCATGCCCTATGTCAACCAGCGCTGGCTGGGCGGCATGCTGACCAACTTTGAGACCATCTCCAAGCGGATCTCAAAGATGAAGGAGTACCAGCGCATGCGCGACTCCGGTGAGTTTGAGGCCATGCCTAAGAAGGAAGCGCTGCTGCTCACCCGCGAGCTGGCCAAGCTGGAGCGTTACCTGTATGGCATCCGCGACCTGGAGTCGCTGCCGGACGCGGTGTTCATCCTGGACACCAAGAAGGAAGACATCGCGGTGACCGAGGCCAACAAGCTGGGCCTGCCGATCGTTGCGGTGGTCGATACCAACTGCGACCCGGACATCATCAGCTACGTGATTCCGGGCAACGACGACGCCATCCGCTCGGGCGCCCTGATGAGCCGCGTGATCTCCGACGCGGTCAACGAGGGTCGCCAGATCCGCAACAAGCGCGGCCACGGCGAACCCAAGGATGCAGGTGGCGCCCCCGAGGCCCCCAAGCCCGTCGAGCGCACGCCCGAAGAGCAGGCCGCGCACCAGGCCGCCCAGGATCAGGCCCGGAACGAGGCTGCTGCCCAGGCCGCCGAGCGCGAGCGCCGTCTCAACGAGCCCCTCGAGTCGCCGGCGAAGGATGCAGGGGCTGCGAAGGCCTCCGAGGATCAGAGCTCCGAGACCGTGGCCGAGCCTGCGCCGGTGGAGGAGGCCGAGGTCAAGGTTGCGCCCGAGGCCTCACCGGCCGACGTCGCCGCAGTGGCTGCCGAAGACGAAAAGAACACCGAGGAAGCCAAGCAGGCGGAGGAAGCATGAGCGAGGTCACCGCCAAGGACGTCAAGTCGCTGCGCGATGCCACCGGCGCCGGGATGATGGATGCCAAGCGCGCCCTGGTGGCCGCCGACGGCGACCGTGACAAGGCCGCCCGGATCCTGCGGGAAAAGGGCCTGACCAAGGTCGCGGCGCTCGAGGACCGAGAGAACAATGAGGGCGCCGTCGCCATGGCGACCGAAGGCAACTCCGCTGCGATGGTGCAGCTGAAATCCGAGACCGACTTCTCGGCGAAGGCCGATGACTTCATCGAACTGGCTCAGAAGATGGCGGATGCCGTCCTGGCACGCGGGCCCGAGGCCGTCTCCGAGCTCAACGACGAGCTCGACAGCCTGAAGCTGGCCAAGCGCGAGAACATCGAGATCGGCTCGGCGGTGCGTTTCGAGGCCGCCGACGGCAACCTGCTGGACGCCTACCTGCACGTCCAGGACGGCCGCGGCGTCAACGGCGTGCTGTTGGAGGTCACCGGCACCGACGACGCCGAACTGGCCCACGAAGTGGCCCTGCACGTCGCCTTTGCCAAGCCGACGGCGATGACCCGCGATGAGGTCTCCTCCGATCTGGCCGCCAAGGCCTTGCAGAGCTTCGAGGAGCTGACGCGCAAGGAGGGCAAGCCCGAACAGGCCGTGCCCAAGATCGTTCAAGGCCGTATGTCCTCCTGGTACGCCGAGCGGGTGCTTCCGGAACAAGGAATGTTCGGCGAGAAGCAGACCGTCGACGAGCGCCTCGGTGAGGCCAGCGTCGTTCGCTTCGCTCAGGCGATCATCGGCGAGTCCTAACGCCGGTTGACGATGTCGGGTCCGGCGCACTGGTCGTCCGGGCCCAACCGCGCAAGGATGGAGACGTGATGGAGAAGCCACGCTGGTCCCGGGTACTGCTGAAGCTTTCGGGTGAGGCATTCGCCGGCGAGGCCGGCAACGGCATCGACGGCGACGTGGTCACCCGCCTGGCCACCGACATCGTCAACGTCAAGGCGCGCTTCGACGTGGCCCTGGCCGTCGTCGTCGGTGGCGGCAACATCTGGCGGGGCCTGACCGGCGCAGGCGCCGGCATGGATCGGGCCCAGGCCGACTACATGGGCATGCTGGCGACCGCGATCAACGCGCTGGCGCTCCAGGAGACGCTGGAGCGCCTGGGCCAGGAGACCCGGGTCCAGTCGGCGATCCACATGCAGCAGGTGGCCGAGCCCTACATCCGGCGGCGGGCCATGCGGCACCTGGAGAAGGACCGCGTGGTCATCTTCGCCGCCGGCACCGGCAACCCGTTCTTCACCACCGACACCGCCGCTGCGCTGCGGGCGGTCGAGATCGACGCCGAGGTGATGCTGAAGGGCACCCACTCCGGCACCGAGGGCGTCTATACGGCGGACCCCAAGCTGGATCCGGACGCAGAGCTGCTGCGGGAGGTCAGCTACCTCGACGTGCTGTCGAAGGGCCTCAACGTGATGGACTCCACCGCCACCAGCCTGTGCATGGACAACGAACTGCCGATCGTCGTGTTCGACCTGATGGGCGCCGGCAACCTGACCGGGCTGCTGGCCGGCGAGGATATCGGCACGCTCGTCAGCTAGCTGGGCTGCCGCTTGGCGGCGGGCGTCCGTGCCGATGTGGCACCCGTCCCCGCTCTGTGCGTTCGGCCTCGGTAGTGTGGGCTGAGACATGAGCGAAGAACTGGTGACCCTCATTTGCGATGATGCCTCGGAGCGCATGGAGCGCGCCGTGGCCCACACCCGGTCCGACCTGGCGTCGATTCGAACCGGTCGGGCCAGCCCGGCGCTGGTCGAGAAGCTGCCGGTCGACTACTACGGCTCGATAGTGCCGCTGCAACAGCTGGCGTCCTTCTCGGTCCCCGACGCTCGCATGCTGGTCGTCACCCCCTTCGACAAGGGTTCGATGGGGGCGGTCGAGCGGGCGATCCAGGAATCCAACCTGGGGTTGAACCCGAGCAACGACGGCGTCAACATCCGCCTCGCCTTTCCGCAGCTCACCGAGGAGCGGCGCAAGGAGTTCGTGCGTCTCGCTCGTCAGAAGGCAGAGGACGGCAAGAACTCGCTGCGCGGCACCAGGCGAGACGCCCGCAAGGAGGTCGAATCGCTTGAGAAGGCCGGCGACATCTCCGAGGACGAACTGCACCGCGCCATCGAGCGCATCGACAAGGTGGCGAAGGCGTTCGAGATCCAGGTGGACCAGGCGATCGACGCCAAGACCACCGATTTGATGGAGGTCTGATGACGATGGTGGGTGGGCAACCACGCTGGACCCTCCGGCCGCTTCGTGCGGCACGGCCAGACGAGGCAGGGGAGTAGCGCCATGGCAGGACCAGACGACGACGATCCGTTTGCATCGTGGTTCGATGAGAGCGACACCGGTTCGCTCGTGCGACCGGAGGATGCAGCCGGGCCGGACGACGGCTTCGAGTTGCCCGACTGGTCGGCGCCCCCGACCGGGCAGGTGCCCTCTGTGGTGAGCACCGGCCAGAACGAGCCGGCGACCGGACCGGTGTATCGGGGCGAGAGCCAAACCCGGGGCGATGATGTGCCGATGGCCTTCGATGATCTTGCCGATACCCACCTTCGCGTGGGCGCCCTCGACGACGAGGGGCAGGATCCCGAGGACAACCCGTATCTGTCGGACAACTACTCGATCGACCCCGGTCAGCAGCCTCGGGTGAGCGACCCGGAGGGCGACGGCCCCTCGACCGAGGTGTCCGCCTCGCTGGTGCCACCGCCGCCCGGACGGAGCGCTCCCCGCGCACGAGAGGAGCCGGCTCCCCGCCGTCCCGCTCCCGTTCCCGATGGGCCCCGGCGCGCCCCGGCAGGCCCCGCAGGGCCGCGCACCTCCTCGTCCTCCGCTCCACCCCAGGCACCCGGGGGTCCACGCCCATCCCGCCGTCCATCCCCCGACCAGGGCAACGGTCCGCCCTCCGGACGGCAGCGTCGTCCGGCGCCCGCCCCTGACGACGGCGGCCGTCCCTCGCCGACCCCTCGAGCCCGTCGGCCCGAGGACGAGAGCAGCGGGGATCGGAACCTTCCCCAGGCGATCATGGTCGGCGTCGGTCTGGTGGCCGTCGGCATCTTGGCGTTCTGGCTCGGCCAAATTCCGGCGATGATCCTCATCGTCGTCGTACTCGGGGTGTCGGGCACCGAGATGATGGGTGCGCTGCACCGCGGTGGCTATACCCCGGCCGGACTGGTCGGCCTCGCCGGCATCGTCGGCCTGGTCATCGGTGCCTACCAGGTGGGTTCCGCGGCCTATCCGATCGTGCTGGGCCTGGCGGCCATGTCCGGCATGATGTGGTACCTGTTCGTCTCCCCGGGGGACCAACCGGTTCAAAACCTCGGCGCAACGATGCTCGGCATGCTCTACGTCGGTGGCCTCGGCAGCTTCGCTGCCCTGCTGATCGGCCTCGGTCGCGCCTCCCCCGATGGCAAGGGCGGCGCCTGGTTGCTCTTCGGTGCGGTCGTCGCAGCGGTCACCTACGACACCGCCGGCTACTTCATCGGTAAGACGCTGGGGGCGTCACCGCTCGGCGGTGCCCTGCGCGCCGTTAGCCCCAACAAAACCCAGGAAGGCCTGCTCGGTGGAGTGGTCGTGTCGATCCTCGTCACGTTCATCTACCTGACGGTCACCTCGCCGGGGCTGCTCGGCAGCGAGAGCTTCTCCACCCGCACGGCCCTGTTCGCGGTGTTGTGTCCCCTGGCTGCCCCGTTGGGCGACCTGGCCGAGTCGATGCTCAAGCGCGATCTTCAGGTCAAGGACATGGGCACGGTGCTGCCGTCCCACGGCGGCGTGCTCGATCGCTTCGACGCACTGCTGTTCGTGCTGCCGGTTGCGTACTTCGTCACCGTCACCGGCTGGTAAGGGCAGAGCCCACATGATCGATCGAGCTCGGGCAGAGCCCGCATGATCAACGTTGCGGTGCTGGGTTCGACCGGCTCGATCGGCACCCAGACCCTCGACGTCATCGCCACCGAGCCCGAGCGGTTTCGTGTCGCTTCGCTGAGCGCCCATGGATCGGTCGAGGCGGTGGCCGCCCAGGCGGCGGCGGTCCGGCCCGACGTCGTGGTGCTGACCGACGCCAGCCGCGCTGGCGAGCTGGCAGGGCTGCTTCCCGTCGGCGTCGACCTCGAAGTGGGCCCCGAAGCGTTGGAGGCCGCCGCCGCCGTCGCCGACGTGGTGATCAACGGAGTGGTCGGCTTCGCCGGCTTGGGGGTCACGCTGGCCACTCTCAACGCCGGCAAGCGCCTGGGACTGGCCAACAAGGAAAGCCTGATCGCCGGCGGCCCGGTCGTGCAGCGGGCTCGGGCCACCCCGGGCGCCGAGCTGGTGCCGGTCGACTCCGAACACTGCGCCATTCATCAGTGCCTGCGGGCCAACGACATCCCGGAGCGGCTGGCCCGGGTGGTGTTGACTGCGTCGGGCGGGCCGTTCCGCGGTCGCAGCATTGAGGACCTGGCCGACGTGACCGTCGAGGAGGCCCTCGCCCACCCGACGTGGTCGATGGGGCCCAAGATCACGATCGACTCGTCCACCCTGATGAACAAGGGGCTGGAGGTGATCGAGGCCCACGAGCTGTTCGGTGTTGGATACGACCACATCGACGTGGTCGTGCACCCGCAGTCCATCGTGCACTCGATGGCAGCGTTCTCCGACGGCACGACGATGGCCCAGGTGTCGATGCCCGACATGCGCTTGCCGATCGGGTATGCGCTGGCCTACCCCGACCGCCTCGGCACCGCCTTCGGCGGCATGGACTGGACGCAGGCGGTCACGCTCGACTTCGAGCCGCCCGACCGGCACACGTTCCGCTGCCTCGACCTGGCCTACGCCGCCGGGCGTTTGGGCGAGACGGCCCCGGCCTGGTTGTCGGCGGCCAACGAGGTGGTTGTTGAGGCCTTTCTCAGCGGGGGGCTCCGGTGGACACAGATCGCCGAGCTGACCGACGAGGCACTGGGCCAGTGGGATGGCACACTGGCCGACAGCGTTGATGCCGTGCTGCATGCCGACCGGCAGGCACGCCAGGTGACCGACCGCATCATCGCCCGCCGCCGTTGAGGAGACTTCCGCCTGATGACCGACGTGAGCGATACCCGCAGCACGCTGCCCGACGAGCCTCCGGCCGAGGGCGCTGATCAACCGACGAACGAGCGGAAGTCCAAGGCCGGAACGACCGTGACGAGCACCAACACGGTGCCGGACGGAACGCTGGACGAGCCGGACATGGAACGGGCCGGGGTCTGGCGCCTGGCGCTGGTCGTCGCTGCGCTGGTCGCCCTGTGGTGGTGGCAGGGATGGGCCCTCGTCGTCGTGATCCTGGCCCTGCTGTTCATGATCACCATGCACGAGCTGGGCCACTACCTCATGGCCAAGCGGGCCGGCATGAAGGTCACGCAGTTCTTCATCGGCTTCGGGCCCCGGATCTGGTCGACCCAACGAGGCGAGACCGAGTACGGCATCCGAGCCATCCCCGCCGGTGCTTTCGTCAAGGTGCCAGGCATGCTGCGCGACGAGGAGGTGTCGGCCTCGGACGAGGCCCGCTCCTACCGCCAGGCCTCCTTCAAGGATCGGGTGGCGATGGCATCGGCCGGTTCGGCCATGCACTTTTTGATGGCCTTCATCTTGTTGTTCGCCCACTTCGCCTTCTTCGACCAGGCCGATCCGGACGTGTGGTCGGTCGAGTCGGTCGTGCCGGGTTCGGCCGCCGCCGAGGCCGGCATGGCATCGGGCGACCGGGTGCTCTCGGTCGACGGCGCCAAGGTCGGTGGCCAGGAGGACCTCAGCGACGAGGTACGCGCCCGTCCGGGCGAGACGGTACCGATCGTCGTCGAACGGGACGGCAAGACCCTGGACCTGACGGCCACCCTCGGTACCCGGGCGTCGGTCATCGGCACGGTGGGGGAGGACCTCAGCCTGTTCTTCATCGGCGACCAGGCGGTCGTCAAGGGCTACGGCGAGCGCGGCGACAAGGCGGGCCTCAGCGAGGACGCCGTCATCACCGAGATCAACGACGTGCCGATCAACTCGGCGGTCGACCTGAAGGCCGCCACCAAGGCAGCGGCAGGCGGGGTGCTGGAGATCGACTACGTGGCCGATGGCGAAACACGCACCCAGAGCACCTACCTGAAGCTCGGCAAGGCGGTCGCCGCCACCGAGCCCGAAGGCATGATCGGCACGACATCGGGATACGCCGAGGTTGGCAAAAACCCGGTCGAGGCGGCCGGCGCCTCGGTGACCACCTTCTGGCAGCTGTCGCGGGACTCGGTCACCGGCCTGGTGACCGTGTTGAACCCGGCCAACCTGGTCGACTTCTTCGGTCGGGCGGCCACCACCGGGCCCTCCGGCGGCAACGTGTCGGACGAGCCGACCCCGGCTGCGACCGCCCGCCAGGCGAGCATGGAGCAGGACGCAACCCGTCCGATGAGCCTGATCGGCGCCACCTCGATCGCCACCGGGCTTGCCGAGGTGGACTGGGGGCAACTGCTGCTGCTGCTCGCCGTGCTCAACATCTTCATCGGGTTGTTCAACTTGGTGCCCCTGTTGCCGTTCGACGGGGGGCACATCGCCATCGCCTTCTACGAGCGCATTCGCGAGAAGTTGAAGGGCGACGGCCGTCGCTACTTCATCGACCCCGCCAAGATGTACCCGGTGGCGGTGATCGTGGTCGGCGTGTTGGGGCTGCTCTTCCTCAGTACGGTGTATATGGACGTGGTGAGCCCGATCAAACTCTGATCCCGGCAGACCCGGAACGACCAAGCACGAGGACGGTCCAGCTATCGGGCGGTCCCAGACAAAGGACGGCATGGACCCAGGAGCTTCCAGCACCATCAAACGTCGGCCGACCCGCAGGATCATGGTGGGCGACGTGCCCGTCGGCGACGGCGCCCCCGTCAGCGTCCAGTCGATGACGATCACCAAGACCGCCGACGTCGATGGGACCCTGGCCCAGATCTACGCCCTGGCCGCTGCCGGGGCCGACATCGTGCGCTGTACCTGCAACGACGCCGAGGCCGCCGAGGGTCTGGCGAGAATTGTGCCCCGCAGCCCGGTGCCGATCGTCGCCGACATCCACCATCAGTACAAGATGGCGCTCGCCGCCTTAGAGGCGGGGGTGGCATGCCTGCGGCTCAACCCGGGCAACATCCGCCGCCCCGAGCACATCAAGACCGTCGCCATGGAAGCCAAGGACCGGGGGGTGCCGATCCGTATCGGCGTCAACGGCGGCTCGCTCGATCCCAAGCTGTACGAGCGTTATGGCGGCAAGGTCACCCCCGAGGCGATGGTCGAATCGGCACAGATGGAGATGGCCTACTTCGACGAGGTGGGCTTCGAGGACATCAAGATCTCGGTCAAGGCCTCCAACGTGCCCCTGATGATCGAGGCCTACCGCCAGCTGGCCGACGTCACCGACCACCCGCTGCACCTGGGGGTCACCGAGGCCGGTCCGCTGCCCGGTGGCTACATCAAGGCCACCGCCGGCATCGCCACGCTGCTCGCCGAGGGCATCGGCGACACGATCCGCTATTCGCTCACCGCCGATCCGGTGGAGGAGGTGCGCGCCGGCCGTCAGCTGCTCGAGGCGATGGGCCTACGCGAGCGCAAAGGCGTTGACCTGATCGCGTGTCCGTCGTGTGGTCGGGCCGAGGTGGATGTGATCGGCGTGGCCGAGCGGGCCCAGAAGGCATTCGGCGAACGCCAGATCCCGTTGCAGGTAGCTGTGATGGGCTGCGTGGTCAACGGGCCGGGCGAAGCCCGCGACGCCGACTTGGGCATCGCCGCCGGCAACAAGCGGGGCCACCTGTTCGTCAAAGGCGAGAACGTGGCGGTCGTGCCCGAGGACGAGATGGTCGACACCCTGGTCGAGTGGGCCGATTACATCGTCGAGCACGGCACCGAAGCGGCCCTCGATCGGGCCCGCAGCACCAAGTCGGAGGCCAAGAAGGCAGCGGCCGAGGACCGGGCCCGCAACCTGGGCGAACGGGGCGACGACGCCAATGACTCCGAGGCGGTCGTCGAGCTGATCCGCAAGACCACCTGAGCCGGGCCGCACACGCACGCACGCACGCACCCACCCACCCACCCACCCAACCGAAGTCGGGAGTGGAAACGACCGTCTGGGCGCGCTTTGGGCTCCCCGGTTCGGAACCCTTGTGGAAGTCGGGAGTGGAAACGACCGTCTGGGCGCGCTTTGGGCTCCCCGGTTCGGCG
>NZ_DAOLGP010000004.1:0-58164 GCF_035329545.1 Candidatus Neomicrothrix sp. | reverse complement strand
TCCCCGGTTCGGCGTGGTTCGGGAGCCCCTATCGAAGTCGGGAGTGGAAACGACCATCTGGGCGCGCTTTGGGCTCCCCGGTTCGGCGTGGTTTGGGAGCCCCTATCGAAGTCGGGAGTGGAAACGACCGTCTGGGCGCGCTTTGGGCTCCCCGGTTCGGCGTGGTTCGGGGGCCCTTCACGAAGTCGGGAGTGGAAACGACCGTCTGGGCGTGCTTTGGGCTCCCCGGTTGGGAGGTGGGGTAGAGGTGATCGCTGGGTCAGTCAGGGTCGGCGACGAACCGGTCGCCGTCAATCCAGGTGGAGCCGACGGTCCAGCTGGGCGTCCAGCGCACCAGGTCGGCCCGAGCACCCACCTCGAGGGTGCCCAGGTCGGTACGACCGATCGCCCGTGCCGGTTGGCGGGTGAACGCGTCGAGCACCCACCCGGGATCGAAGCCGGCGCCGACCAGCCCGGCGACCACCATCGCCCCGCTGTGGATGCCCCCGGCGAGCACGGAAGGGTCATCCGCCGTTGACCGGCCGGCGGCGTCGTCCCGATCGGCCGCCACCCGGGGTGCACGGTCGGTGCCCCCGGCCTCGGCGACCGCATCGGTGACCAGCACGCAGCGGTCGGGCGCCGCCCGTCGGACCAGCTGGATCAGGTCGGCATGGACGTGGACGAGGTCGCCGATCAGTCCCAGCGTGAGGCGATCGTCGACCAGCGCTGCGCCGACGACGCCCGGCTCCCGCTGGTGCAGGCCCCGTTGGGCATTGCCCAGGTGGGTCACCATCGAGGCGCCCACGCCGGCGGCGTGGTGCACCTGCTCGGCGGTGGCATCGGAGTGGCCGATCGAGACGACCACGCCGGCCCGCCGGAGTGCGACGATCAGGTCGTCGGCACCCCCCAGCTCGGGGGCCAGGGTGACGATGGCGAGCGCCCCCAGGGGCAGCCGGGCTAGGGCGTCGGCGTGCCCGGGCGAGGGATCGAGACGGAAACGGCTCGGGTGTGCCCCCAGGCGGGATGGCGCGATGAACGGTCCCTCCAGGTGCACGCCGACCAGCCGGGCACCGGTCGCAGCGCCCGCCGGGCGGTCCCGACGCTCCTCCTCGGTGGCAGCGATCTGGCCGAGCAGCCGCTCGAAGGGCCCGGTGATGAAGGTTGGCGCCACAGCGGTGACGCCGGCCGCAGCGAGCGAGCGGCGCCACGGGCCCCAGAGCGAGGGCGGGGTGGAGCCGAGGTCGATGCCCACGCCGCCGTTGCACTGCAGGTCGATCAGCCCCGGAGTGAGCGTTCCCGGTGTCGGGTCGGGCGCCCCGGCGGGGGCGTCGCCCCACCGGATCTCCCTCAGCCGGCCGTCGTCGTGGGCGACCCACACCGGCCCGTCGAGGCGACCGTCGCTTCGCAGGCCCCGCTGCGCTGCGATCCAGGCCACGGGATTGGTCATCGGAGCAACCGGATCGCCTGAGCGCCGCTGGTCACGCGAGCGAGCCGTTCGCGCGCGGTGCGCAATCGGACGCCGCCGGGTCACCCACCGGAACCAGCGCCCACGCGGTCGACGGCAGCGGCGAGCGCAGAACGCACGTCGGCCGACCAGGCAGCGCCGCCGTCGAGGGGCGGTCGCCCGGGGCGCTGGGTGGCCTGCTCCCAGATGCGGTCCTCGACCGGGTCGAGCACCATCCTCACCTCGGCGAGCGCGTCGGGGCTGGCCTCGACCGCATCGGCCAGGCCGCCGACGACCGCCCAGGTCGCCGCGTCGCCGAGCACCTCGGGCATCCATCCAGTGCCGCAGGGCACGAAGATCGAACAACACGGCGAGCCGAGCGCAGCGACGGTGCGGGGGCGCTCCTCCCTGTCGGCAGGCAGCCAGGTGACCAAGGAGGCGGTCGTGCGTTGGTAGTCGCGCACGTGCATGCACACGCTGATGCCCGAAAAATCGTCACGGACGTCGTCGGGCGGCGCCACCACCTCGCCGTCGTTGCGGGTGCGGCCGACCGGGTCGCCCCAGGGCACGGGGCCGTGGCTGCGCAGCACCGCCACCGCGTCGGCGGGCGTGGGCGCTTCGCCGGGCGAGGCGACGAAGGCCGAGGTGCAGGCCAGGCGGTGGTCGGCCAGCTCGGTGGGCACGTCCGGGTTGCGCCGCTGCCCCCAGGTTGTGGGGTCGGCGCCTCCGCCATGGCGTTCCCAGGTGGCGTCGTCGGTCAGCCGGTTGGAGATCGCTCCGCCCCCGGGTAGTTCACGCGCCACCCAGGCCGAAGCGCTGGTCTCGAGCTGCCAGACCGTTCCCGGGTCGGCGATGAGGAACGAGGACCAGTAAGGCTCGGTGCCCGTCGCAGCGTCGTCGCCGCGCTCGCCGCCCCCGCCCTGGCCGTAGCGTTCGAGGAACCGGCCGATGAGAAACACGGCGTGGGCAGCGTCCTTGGCCCCTTCGGCGGCAAGACGCACGAGGTCCATGCCGATCAGCGCCGGTTGAGCCGAGGCCGGGTCGTCGGTGGTCCAGATCTTCTCGTTGCCGACGGCCACCCGTTGGGTGGACAGCGCGGTTTCGGCACCCCACAGCCAGTCCGGCTGGCTGAGCAGCACGCCGACCGAACCTGGGTCCTCGCCAAGCTTCAGGTACTGGGTGGGCAGCCGGTTGCCGGCGGGCCGGGGGCTCTTGTAGCGCAGCACCTGTGGCTCGGCGACGGGCCGGTCGGAGTTCTTGGCGAACAGGGTGCCGGTCGGGGTGGTCACGGCAAAGGTGTCACACATCTGTTCGCTCCGTTGGGCTGTGGTGCGGGTCGCGGCCGTGCGGGTCGCCGTCGTACTGGTGATGGGCCCCCGAAGGGGCATTCGGCTGGAGCTGGTTGGCCACCTCGGCGGCGGTGGCCCGGCCTGATTCGATGGCGCCGTCGATGTAGCCCACCCATCGGGTGGCGCACTCGCTGCCCGCCCAATGGATCGGGCCCACGGGGTGGCGCAGCTCCGGGCCCCAGCGGGTCCACGCCCCTGGCGGCAGGTGGGCGCCGTAGCAGCCGCGGGTGTGGGGCTCCGTCGACCAGTCGAGGTCGACGTAGTCCTGCGGCGTCGCCGCCTCCTCGCCGAGCGCGGCCACCAGGTGGTCGACGACCATCTGACGTCGGTGCTGCTGGGAGTGGCGCCCGGCGGCCGTGGCGTGAGCGGCTTCGAAGAACCCGGTGATCACTCCCGGCCCGTCCGATACGTGGTTCGGAGCGGTGCCGTCGAAGGTGGCCCCGACGACCGCGCCCGGGGCGATCACCTGGCCGGACAGACCGGCCGCCCGCCAAAACGGCGTCGGATAGATGACGTGGAACTTGATGACCGAGCCGCCGGGCATGTTGGCCATGAGCTGATCGCGGGCGGGCGGCAACGTCGGATCGAAGGCGATGCGCTGGGCGACGGTCGGCGGTACGGCGACGATCACCCGGCGGGCACGCAGCCACCCGGTCGACCTCACGACCGGGCCGCCCGCTTGTGCGACGCCGCTCCCATCCGAGACCGGGCGGGCCACGGTGACGGTGACTCCGTCGTTGTCCCTGTCCCAATCGAGGCCGAGCACCTCGCTGTCGAGCTGCACCCCTCCGGGGAGTTGCTCGGCCAGCCTCCGGGCCAGCGGTTCGAGCCCGCCGACGATCCGACGCTCCTGGGCGCCGCCCGTGGTGTCGGTCAGCGCGCTCCACCCGCCGGCTGCGGCCACGTAGTGGGCCACGTGCAACAGCGACAGGTCGGCGGAGGTGGCGGCGAACACCGCTTGAACGCCCACCTCGAACAGCTCGGTCGCAGCGTCAGGGACGTTCCGGCCGTCGATCCAGGTGGCCAGCGTCTGGCGGTCCAACGCAGCGGCCTTCGGGGCCTGCCAAGGTGCGTCGGTCGGAACGGTGTCCGCCAGCGCCTCAAGGGCGGCGACCAGCTCGAGGTAGCCGAGCAGCTCCTCTTTGGCGAAGGCCAGTGCCGGGCTGGCCACCCGCACGACGGTGCCGGCGCGCACGACGACATCGTCGCCGTCGTCGTACTGCGGGTAGGTGTCGACGCCCAGCTCGTCGGCCAGGGCGGCGATGCGGCTCTGCCCCGGCCCGATCCACTGCCCGCCCAGGTCGAGGGTCACCCCCGATCGCTCGACGGTGTGGGTGCGTCCGCCCACCCGGTTGCGCGCTTCGAGCACGACGACCTTCAAGCCCGCGCCTGCCAGCGCCCGGGCGGCGCTCAGCCCGGCGAACCCGGCCCCGACAACGATCACGTCGGCGTCAGCGTCGGCATCGGTCATAGGGCGATCGCAGCAACGACGGCTGCCATGTTGGCCGATCGGTCGTCGCTCTCGGGTTTTCTCACGAACACCCCCTCGGCTCGGTCGCCAACCAGTGTCGCGCCCCGACGCTCGCCATTCTGCCGAATCGGCTCGGGGCCGATGGCTGCGCCTACGATCGACGCGTGGCTCCCAAGCGTGTACTCACCCCCCAGGCCGACGATTTCCCCCGCTGGTACCAGGACGTCATCGGTCGGGCCGAGCTGGCCGAGAACGGTCCGGTGCGAGGCACGATGGTAATCCGCCCCTACGCCTATGCGATCTGGGAGCACATGCAGGCCGAGGTGGATCGCCGCCTCAAGGCCACCGGTGCCGAGAACGCCTACTTCCCGCTGTTCATCCCCGAGGAATACCTCGCCCGCGAGGCCGACCACGTCGAGGGTTTCAGTCCCGAGCTGGCGGTCGTCACCCACGCCGGGGGTAACGAGCTGGAGCACCCGGTGGTGGTGCGGCCCACGTCCGAGACGGTCTTCGGCGAGTTCATGTCCAAGTGGATCCAGAGCCACCGCGACCTGCCGATGCTGCTCAACCAGTGGAGCAACGTGGTCCGCTGGGAAAAGCGGCCCCGCATCTTCCTGCGCACCAGCGAGTTCCTGTGGCAGGAGGGCCACACCGCTCACGCCACGCAGGAGGAGGCCAACCGCTACGCGGTGCGCATCCTTCACGAGGTGTACGCCGACTTCATGGAGGAGTACCTGGCCATCCCGGTGTTCCGCGGTCGCAAGATCCCCCAGGAGCGCTTCCCCGGGGCGACCAATACCCTCACGGTCGAGGCGATGATGCGCGACGGCAAGGCGTTGCAGATGGGCACCAGCCACGAGCTGGGCCAGAACTTTGCCAAGGCGTTCGACATCTCCTTCCAGGGCGCCGACGGCGCCAACGCGATGGCGTGGACCACCTCCTGGGGCGTGTCGACCCGCATGATGGGCGGGCTGATCATGGCGCACGGCGACGACGCCGGCCTGCGGGTGCCGCCCAAGGTGGCCGGAACCCAGGTGGTGGTGATGGTGGTGCGCGAGGACGACGCCGGTCGGGTGGGCGACGCCGCCCGCTACCTGGCCGGCGACCTGGTCGGTGCGGGCATCCGCTGCAAGGTCGACGACAACACCGACACCGGCTTCGGTCGGCGGGCAACCGCTTGGGAGCTGAAGGGTGTGCCGGTGCGCATCGAGATGGGGCCGCGCGACCTCGATGAGGGCGTGGCCGTGGTGGTGCGGCGCGACACCGGCGAGAAGAACCCGGTGCCCAGCGGTGAGGTGGCTGGCCGGGTGGCCGAGCTGCTCGATGAGATCCAGGCCTCGCTCTTCGCCGAGGCGTTGGCATTCCGCGACGCCAACACCGTCGACGTGTCCACGGTCGGCGAGGCAATCGAGGCGGGTGCGACCGGCTTCGCCCGGCTGCCGTGGAACGCGATCGGTGACGCCGGGGTCGATGAGTTGGGCGAGCACGCCATCACCGTTCGGTGCCTGCTCGCAGCCGATGGGGGAGTGGCCGAGAGCGACGACGGGGACGGCCTGATCGCCGTCGTCGGCCGCAGCTACTGACGCGAGCGCCTACCTCACCTGATCTGGACAATGCGACCGCCGGTTCCCCATTCGGCGTCGGCGGTGAGGACCGGACCATCCTTCCGTTCGCCGAGTGCCAGGCAGAGCCGATCACCGAGTGACAGGCCCTCGCCGGGTTGCCATCGGCTGGCGGCCCATTCGGCGTCCTCGATCGTCACCGGTTCGACGGTGATCGAATAGCTCTCCAGCAGCGCCCGGGCAAGAGTCCAATTGCGCTGCTTGCCCAAGACCTTCTGTGCAGTCTCCGACCAGTTGGCCGCCCCGCAGGTGACGCCGCGCTCCAAGGCGGCCTCCACCACGTCGGCGCCTGGCTCGCCCTGCAAGAAGGCAAGCAGCGCCGAAGCATCGACCACGCTCACGGAGCGTCGTCCTCGCCATGGGCAAGGGTGCGCCGTTCGGACAGGAGGTCCGAAACCAGATCCAACCCGGCCAAATCCGCTCGAACTCGGGCCTGGAGCTGCTTTCGGGTGAGGAGCACGATCCCCTCGTGGGTGTCGAGCAGGACCAATGGTGTTCCTTCGCTGAGTCCACGACGTGTGCGCACGTCGGCGGGTACCACCAGACGACCCCGATCTCCCATCGTTACATTGTTGGTCCCACTCACGGACTCAAGGTACCACGGGAGAGATCTGTCTGGTAGGGGCTGCTTCGTCCGGGACGGGCTCGGAGCGAAGCCCGTTGACCGGGTGGTGGGCGCGAAGATGGAGGCGTGCATCCCCTCGTTCGTGTTGGCCAGTCCGATCCCCGACCCGCTGCCGAGCGTCAGGCGATCCTCGACGCCCCGGTGTTCGGCGAGGCCTTCACCGACCACATGGTGCTGATGCGCTGGACTGCCACCGGGCAAGCTGCGGGGGAGTGGGGGCCGATCGAGTTGCGTCCGTTCGGCCCGCTGTCGCTCAGCCCGGCAACGTTGGCGCTGCACTACGGCCAGTCGATCTTCGAGGCGTTCAAGGCTTTTACGCAGGCCGACGGATCGGTCGGGGTGTTTCGCATCGAGCGCAACGCCGCCCGCATGAACCAGAGCGCCCGTCGGCTGGCCATGCCGACGCTGCCCGACGGGGCCTTCGAGACGTCGTGCGAAGCGCTCATCGACGCCGACCGGGCGTGGGTGCCGACAGCGGACGGTTCGGCGCTGTACGTGCGGCCGTTCCTCTTCGCCGCCGAGGCCCACCTGTCGGTGCGCCCGGCCGAGGAGTACCTCTATGCGGTGATTGCCTCGCCCGTCGCTTCGTACTTTGGCCCGGTGCTGGGGGCGATCAGCGTGGCGGTGGAGTCGAGCGACGTGCGGGCGACGCCCGGCGGCACCGGTGCGGTGAAGTTCGCCGGCAACTACGCCGCCGGGTTCGCCGCCCACGGTCGGGCGTCGGCGGCGGGCGGCGACCAGGTGTTGTGGCTCGACGCTGTCGAGCACCGCTGGGTGGAGGAGCTCAACGCCATGAACGCCATGTTCGTCTGGCAGCGCGACGGTCGGACCGTGCTGAGCACACCACCGCTGTCGGGCACGATCCTCGAGGGTGTCACCCGTGACTCGCTGCTCGAGCTGGCCCGCCAACAGGGCGGTGACATCGGCATCGACGAGGTGCTGGAGGAGCCGACGTCGATCGAGGCCGTGCGGGCGGGGATCGAGTCGGGAGAGCTGCGCGAGATGTTCGCCTGTGGCACCGCGGCGGTGATCGTGCCGGTCGGCCGGCTGATCGACGCTGACGTCACGCGAACCGTGGGCGACGGCGAGCCTGGATCGGTGACGATGGCGCTGCGCAGCGCCCTGCTCGACATCCAATACGGCCGTGCGGTCGACACTCGCGGCTGGATGCGCACGATCGAACCGGTTGGCTGAGGGGCGTCGGCCCGCTTCTGGCGGTCTGTACTACGATGATTTGAGCTTGAGTCGCCTGAGTGGGGCGTGGGCCATTGGCCCACGCCACTTCTTTGTCCGGCAACCTCGCTCACAACCGACGCAAGAACAACCACAGGGAGGTGCCGATGCTCGACGATGCCAAGTTGACCGAGATCATCGAGCCCGTGGTCGCTGCGTCGGGACTGACCCTCTATGACGCCGAGTTTCGCGGCTCGTCGCTGCTCGTCATGGTCGACGGCGCCGAGGGCGCCGAGGGCGCCAACCTCGATCAGGTCGCTTCGGTGAGCCGTGCGATCGCTCGTCACCTCGACGAGGCGGATCCGATTCCCGGGAGCTACACCCTCGAGGTGTCGACCCCGGGGCTCGAGCGCAGGCTGCGCCGACCCGACCACTTCCGCGGAGCGATCGGCGAGACGGTGAAGATCAAGCTGAACCCGGGAGCACCGGGGGAGCGCCGAGCCGACGGTGAGCTGATCGCCGCCGACGACACCACCGCCACCGTCCGCACCGGCGACGGCAGCGAGCGGACGGTGGCGTACGCCGACATCGACCGTGCCCGCACCCAGTTTGAGTGGGGCCCCGCCCCCAAGCCGGGCAAGGGGTCCAAACCAGGTAAGGCCCCCAAGAAGGGCCCGGCCAAGAAGCAGGGCTCCGCCAAGCCCGCAACGACCACCTCGGGTGACGACACCCCGACCGAAGGACACAACCAGCCATGAACCTCGCCATGATGGACGCGCTGGGAGAGCTTGCCGCTCACAAGGGCATCTCGACCGAAACCCTCTTGACCGTGCTGGCCGACGCCATCGACGCGGCCTACAAGAAGATGCCGGGCGCCGAGGAGTTCGCCTGGACCGAGATCGACGCCGAGACCGGCGAGATTCGGGTCTGGGCCCAGGAGCTGGGCGAGGACTACGAGCTGCTCGGCGAGCCCTACGACGTCACCCCCACCGACATGGGCCGCATCGCTGCCCAGGCGGCCAAGCAGGTGATGAACCAGCGCATCCGTGAGACCGAGCGCGAGATGAAGTACGAGGAGTATGCCGGCCGCGAGGGTGGCATCGTCACCGGCATCGTGCAGCAGACCGACAGCCGCTACACGCTGCTCGACCTGGGTCGTGTCGAGGCGCTGATGCCCCAGAGCGAGCAGGTACCCCACGAGCGGGCCCACGCCGGCGACCGGGTGAAGGCCTACATCGTTGAGGTGCGCATGACGGCCAAGGGCCCCCAAATCGTGGTCAGCCGCACCCACCCGGGCCTGATCCGCCGCCTCTTCGAGATGGAGGTGCCCGAGATCGAGGACGGCATCGTCGAGATCAAGGCGTGCGCCCGCGAACCGGGTCAGCGCACCAAGATCGCCGTGTGGTCGAACGACCCCAACATCGACCCGGTCGGCGCCTGCGTCGGCGCCCGCGGCGCCCGCGTTCGCCAGGTGGTCAACGAGCTACGCGGCGAGAAGATCGACATCGTGCCGTTCTCCGACGATGAGATCGAGTTCGTGGCCAAGGCGCTGCAACCGGCCCGGGTGCGCGAGGTGCGCATCCACCGCGACCTGGGCACCGCCGAGGTGATCGTTCCCGACTTCCAGCTGAGCCTGGCGATCGGCAAGGAGGGCCAGAACGCCCGCCTGGCCCACCGCCTGACCGGTCTGCGCATCGACATCCGCTCGGAGACCGAGGACGCCCAGGCCGACTACCAGCCCTACGAAGAGGGTGCCGACTATGCCGACGGCGAATGGGTGGTCGACCCCGAGTCCGGTGAGCAGATGTGGCAGCCGGCAGATGGCTCCGCACCGCTGAGCCTCGAGGACTGGAACAAGCTGACCGACGCCGCCGCCGGTGATGAGGCTGCGGGTGAGGCCACTGCCGACGAGGCAGCCGGTGAGGAATCGCCAAGCGCCGAGGCCTCGGGCGACGAGGCCACCGACACCGTTGAGGTCGACGACGGCGAAGTGTCTGCCTCGGCCGATGATGGTGGGGACGCCGAGCAGGCGGCCGAGACCGAGCCCGACGAGTCGAACGAAGCGATCTCCGATGAGGCGGCCGACGCCGACGAGGCCACCTAGTACGTCAGCCGTTCGGCACGGAACTCTCGCACGCGCGAGACTGGACCGTCGGCCCAGCACCGGACGCGTCAGCGCACGACCACGAACCGCCCCCCGGCCGGCACCAGCACGGCTCGGTCGTCGGATATCGATGGTTCCGCCTAGCGACAACTCCACCGCCTACCGCACATCGCAACCCAACGGTAGGCCACAGACACAGCATTCAGCGCTCAGCACTTAGAGCAACAGCGCTCAGCACAGCAACCACATCACGCGAAGTACAGGGATCACCTTGGCAGCAAAGAAAATTCGGGTCTTCGAACTGGCCCGAGAGCTCGGAATGACCAACAAAGAGGTCTTGGAGCTCTCCGAAAACCTGGGCGTCGGCGTGAAGAGCCACAGCTCCGGCATGATCGAGGCCCAAGCCGACCGCGTGCGCCGTAAGGCTGAGCGCGAGGGCCTGACCAGGGACGAACAGCCCGAGGAGCCGGCCAAGGCGCCACCGAAGAAGAAGGCACCCGCCAAGAAGGCGCCGACGAAGGCGCCCGCCTCGCAGAAGCCCATGCGCGCCACCGGCAAGGCGGCCACCGAGAGCGCCAAGCCGATGCGCGCCACCGGTAAGGCGATGGATTCGAATCCTGTCCCGGTGGCCCAGGCGCCACAGGAGACCCAGGAACCGGTCCCCGAGCCCACCGCCCCGTTCGACTCGGGCGGCTCCCAGCCAGGAGAGGGCGCGCCGTCAACCAAGCCGCGTCCGAAGATGCCGCCGCCCCCTCCGGGTTCGCGACGCACCATCTCCTCGCGCGATCGGGCCCGCGCCATGCACGTCGAGGCCCAGTCGGTGTCCGCGGCGGCAACGCCGGACACGACCAAGCCCCAACAGCCCCGGTCCGCCGATCGGCCGATGCGCGCCACCGGCAAGGTGGTCACCCCTCCGGCCGGCCATGCGCTGGACAAGCAACAGATCGAGGCCAAGCAGGCCGAGGTGGATCAGACTGAAGCGCAGGCTGCTGAAGCGCAGGCCACCGAAGCGAAGGCCGTCGAGGCCGAGGCGCCCACCGTCGATACGGCACCGACCGCCCCCGAGCAGGCTGAAACACCCGCCCAACCCGAAGCCGTCGAGCCCGCCGTGGCCCAGCCTGCGCCCGCCGAGCCGACCGCTACCGAGCCCGTCGCCGAGGCGGCGTCCGCTGCAGCCGCTCCAAGCGAAGCCGCCGAAGCAGTGGCACAGGTTGAGGCCAGTCCCGTCGCCGAAGGCGCTGCGCCGACCGAGGCCGCAACCGAGACCCCCGACGAATCCGCCGGCAGCGAGTCGGCCGGGCCGACCAGCCTTTCTGGCAAGGCGATCCCGCCGCCCCCTGGCCCGCCAAAGTCGGCCAGCGGCAAGCCGATTCCTCCGCCCCCCGGCATGGGTGGCCGCATGCCTGCGCCCACCCGCGCCGGTCGGCCCGGTGCCGGCCCACGCGTCGGACGCCCAGCCGGTGGCCCCGGCGGCGCCCGCCCCGGCGGCGGTGGTGGACCGATGCCTCCCGGTGGCGGCTTCCCGCCCCGTCCGGGTGGTGGACCTCCGGGTCGTGGCCGTCCCGGTGGCCCCGCCGGCCCGCAGCGCCGACGCAAGAGCCGTCGCCGTCGCAACCGCGAAGAGCTGCAGCCGATGGACGCCCCCAGCTACACGCCCGATGACGCGGCGGTTCCCGAGGGTGTGATCGTCGTCGAGCGGTTGTCGCCGCCCCAGGACCTGGGTCCCAAGCTCAACCGCACCGCCGCCGACGTCGTCCGCTTTCTCATGCAGCAGGGCGAGATGGTGACCGCCACGCAGTCGCTGACCGACGACATGATCGAGCTGTTCGCCGCCGAGATCGGCGCCGAGGTTCGTTTGGTCGATCCCGGTGAGGAGCAAGAGGTCGAGCTGGTGCGCCAGCTGGACGTGCCCGAGGACGAGGTTGACCACGACGAGCTGCCAGAGCGCCCACCCGTGATCACGGTGATGGGTCACGTCGACCACGGCAAGACCAAGCTGCTCGACCGCATCCGCAACGCCAAGGTCGGCGAGGGCGAGGCCGGTGGCATCACCCAGCACATCGGCGCCTACCAGGCGATGCACGACGGCCGGGTGCTGACCTTCATCGACACCCCGGGCCACGAGGCCTTCACCACGATGCGTTCACGCGGGGCGCAGGCCACCGACGTGGTCGTGCTGGTGGTGGCGGCCGACGACGGCGTCATGCCCCAGACGATCGAGGCGATCGCCCACGCCCGGGCGGCCGAGGTGCCGATCGTGGTGGCGGTCAACAAGATCGACCGCGAGTCGGCCGACCCGAACCGGGTGCTCACGCAGCTCTCCGAGCACGGGCTGGTCCCCGAGGCGTGGGGTGGCGACACGGTCTGCGTCGAGGTGTCGGCCCTTCAGGGTTTGGGCATCGACGACCTCCTGGACTACCTCCTGGTCGTCGCCGACGTGGAAGATCTGCGGGCGACGCCCGACGGTCGGGCCACCGGCGTGGTTCTCGAGGCCAACCTGGACATCGGGCGTGGCCCGGTTGCCACGGTGCTCGTGCAGCGAGGCACGCTCAAGGTGGGCGATCCGATGGTGGCCGGTCCGGCGTTCGGCAAGGTGCGAGCGCTGATCAACGATCACGGCGAGCAGGTCGACGAGGCTGGTCCGTCAACACCGGTGCAGGTCCTCGGCCTCTCCGACGTGGCCCAGTCGGGCGACAACTTCGTCGTCGCCCCCGACGAGCGCAAGGCCAAGGCGGTCGGCGCCACCCGTGAGCGCTGGCAGCGTGAGATTCAGCGCAGCCGGGACGCGTCGGCGCTGGCCGGTGGGGCCAAGCTGGAGGACATCTTCAAGGAGATTCAGGCCGGCGAGACCGCCACCCTGAACGTGATCGTCAAGGCCGACGTGCACGGCTCGCTCGAAGCGGTGACCGAGAGCCTCCAGAAGCTGGAGCGTGACGAGGTGAAGGTGGCCGTGCTGCTCCGCAGCGTCGGCGGCATCACCAAGAGCGACGTGCAGCTCGCCGCCGCCTCCAACGCACTCATCCTGGGCTTCAATGTCCGCCCGGATCGCAAGATCAGGGAGATGGCCGACGAGTCCGGCGTGGAGATCCGCACGTACGAGATCATCTACAAGCTGCTCGAGGACATCGAGGCGGCCATGGTCGGCATGCTCGCACCCGAATACGAGGAGGTCGTCACCGGCGACGCCGAGGTTCGGGAGGTGTTCCGGGTGCCCAAGATCGGTGCCGTCGCCGGCTGCCAGGTGCTCAACGGTGTCATCAAGCGGGGATCGTTGGTTCGGTTCCTGCGTGAAGGCACGATCATCTGGACCGGAGAGGTCTCGTCGCTGCGTCGCTTCAAGGAGGACGTGCGCGAGGTGGCCGCCGGCTTCGAGTGCGGTGTCGGCCTGTCGGACTTCCAAGACCTCAAGGATGGCGACATCATCGAGACCTATGAGCTGCGGGAGATCCCCCGTACCTAATGCGTCGGCGGTTGCGTCCGGGGACGGGAACGAGCACTCCTGATGGCTGAGCTCCACGTCCTCGCGGCGCGGTTCGACCTTCGGGTGGGCGGCGCGGCGTCGCTCAAGGCCAAGCGAATCGCACTACGCCCCATCCTGGACCGCCTGGCCAATCGCCGGGAGATCTCGGTGGCCGAGATCGATCACCAGGACTCCTGGCAGCTCGCCAGCCTGGGGTTGGCGGTCGTGGCGACCACACCGGGCCGCTGCGAGGAGGCGATGGACTCGGCCGAGCGGCTGATCTGGTCCCGTCCCGAGATCGAGGTCCTCGACGTCACCAATTGGTGGCTGGAAACTGACTGAGCCCAACGGATCACCGGCGGTCCACACCGCTGTGGGTGGGTGACCTCATACCAAGAGCGCGAGGATGGCACGATGAGCAGACGAGACACTTCGCGTGGCCGGGCGACCGGACCGGGCCGTCCCTTCGCCCGCACCGATCGGATCGGCGAGCTGGTGCGCGAGCTGGTAGCCGAGGAACTCGAGCGGATCGCCGACGAGCGGCTGGAGCTGGTGACGATCACCAGTGCCGACGTCGACGGCGACTTGGCCCGCGCCCGGGTGTACTACTCGGCGGTGCTCGCCACCGAGGAGGGCCGCTCCGCCGAGGTGGCCGAGGCGCTGGAGCAGTTGCGCTGGCCGATCCAACAGGTGATCAACCGCAGCGTGCGGGCCCGAAAGACCCCTCAGATCAGCTTCGTTCGCGATACCTCGATCGAGGCCGGCCTGCGCATCGAGGCGGTGCTGGCCGGCCTGGACCCGCCGTCGGATCAGCCGTTCGACGAATCGGTGTATCGGGTCGACGAACCTGCCGACGACGCCGAGGCCCAGTGATCGGAAGCCGAGTGATCGGCAGCTCGGTGAGCGCGGCCTCGATACGGGCGGCCCGATGAGTCGAAAGTCCCGCCGTCGCGACGGGCCGACCGGGTTTCTGCTGGTGGACAAGGGTGCCGGGCTGACCTCCCACGATGTGGTCGCTCGGCTCCGCAAGCGCTTCGACACCCCGGCTGTTGGCCATGCGGGGACCCTCGACCCCGACGCCACCGGCCTGTTGCTCATCGGCGTCGGCAAGGCAACGCGTCTCTTGACGTTTCTGGTCGGGCTGCCCAAAACCTACGAGGCGATGATCGTCTTCGGTGCGTCCACCTCCACCCAGGATGCTGCCGGGGAGGTTACCGGCACCTTTGATATGTCGGGAATGACCCCCGATGCCGTGGCTCGAGCGGCCCGAGAAATGGAAGGGGACAGCGAGCAGATCCCCCCGATGGTCTCGGCAGTGCGCATCGATGGCAAGCGCCTCCACGAGCTGGCTCGGGAGGGTAAGGAGGTGGAGCGACCGCCCCGCCCGATTCGGGTCGACCGCTTCGACATCTCCTTGGCCTCGGGCAGCGAGGTCGGAGACCAGACCTGGATCGGTGGCGTGGCGCCGGCCGTGACTGCGGGTTCCGAGGACACGCCGCCGATGTATTGCGCCACCGTCGAGTGCTCGTCGGGCACCTATGTGCGCACCCTTGCCCACGACCTGGGCGTCGCCCTGGGCGGCGGAGCGCACCTGGCTTCGCTGAGGCGCACCCGGGTGGGGGAGTACTCGGTGGCCGACGCTCTCGGCTGGGAGGCTGCGCCGCTGCGCAGCGCAGCCGAGGCGGTCGCCCACCTGGACTCGCTCAGCCCGGACGCCGATGCGCTGGCCAGGGTGCGCCATGGTCAGGTGCTTCCGCGCGAGGTCCTGGGGGCCGCCCCGGACGATCCGGGCCCGTGGGCCGTGCACGGCCTCGCCGATCAATCGGGCACCGCACCGGTGGTGGCGATCTACGTTGATCACAAGGGTTCGACGCTCAAGCCCGAGGTGGTTCTGGTCGTCGAGTGACCGGGATGGGTCTACCGTGCGTCGACCTGGATCGACACATGGTCCGACTCGGCTTCCAGCGACTCCCACGGGCGCCGGTAGGACAACTCGATGGCGCCGGCGCCGACGTCAGCGATCAACAGGCGGAAGCGGTGTATGCCGGAAGCCCCCATGAGGTCACTCGTCGCCGGGCTGTGCTCCGAAGCGATGAGGTCACACCAGGAGGGTTGCGAGGCGATCTGCCAGGAGTAGCCGGTTGACAGGTTCTCCTCCAGTTCCACGACGAGCGTGTCACCGGGTTTCGCCGAGACGACGCCGTCTGAGGTCGCCCTCCGGAGCACGATCTCTGCCATCGTCTCACCTCCAGGTCGATCGCCGGCACCGTGGCTTCAGCCGACCCTGTGAGCCAGCCAAGGCCACGGTACCGCAGGTCCTCACCCGCTGGATGAAGCGTGATCGACCGTCACCGCAAGCCCCGGGTCACTCGGGTTGGCGATGGTGATGTGTCCCGGTCCGCTGAGAACCTGTGGTTCCCCAACCGCACCTGCCTGGAGGCCGGCGCTCACGCTGACCTGGCCGCCCATGCTGCACGGTACGGCCAATGCGGTGAGGGTGCCCGAGTCGAGTTGGATCGCACTCCCATCATCAATCCAGAGCTTCCAGTACATCGTGTGGACACCAGCGCCGAGCCGCATCGCAAACGAGGTGTGGAGCGATACGGTGTGGTTGGTGCCGGGGATCGTGGCCCTGCGGTACGAGGCCGTCCACATGATCGACGGTGACTCCTCGGTGTACAGCCCGGTGGTGACGGTGGTCGGCCCTGAGCCGCTGGCGAGCGTGGCGGACGATTCCCCGACGACGTGCACGAACATGTCCCTGGAGAGCGTGAACGTCACCGATTCGATGTTCGCGTTGGTGCTGTACTGCTTCTGGTCAACGAACATGAACTGGGTTTGGGCCAGCTCGCTTGGAGCGTCGTCGCACGCAGGCGCCGCAGCATTGGCCTGGACCCATGCCGCCCCGTAGCCCACCTGATTGCTCCCGTACTCAATCCACATGTAGCCACCCTCACCCCAGCCGGTACTCCACGAGTTCTTGATCCTCCAGGCCTTCTTGTCGTCGTCCCACCCGACCAGCGTGATCGCGTGATTGATGTTGTCCGGCGAGTTCTCGTTGAAGACACCCGAGGTGTACGCCTGAAACGCCGGCGTGACCGCAACGGCGATGGCGATGGGCCCGTAGCTGCACAGGGCCTCCTTCAGCGCTTCCACGCTGGGGATCTCAGCGTTTGGGTCGACATACCCCCACGTGGACGCCCAGTAGGTTCCATCGACGTTCGGACAGGCGCCATCGGAGCCGGCATAGGGGTAGCTCGATTCGGCCGCCGTGCCGTGGTCGATCAGGTATTGGAACGCCCACCACCCGCCATTACAGCTGCCCGCTCCGCTGCAGTCGAGGGTCTGCTGCTCGGACGTGTCGACCAAGGCATGGTTGTTGAGCACGGCGTAGCTACCCTCGAACGCTCCGTGGGTCCCGAACGCCCAGCAGCTACCGCACGCACCCTGGTCCTTGACCGGTGTGACACACCCGTTGTCGGCCCAATTGAAGGCAGCAGCGTTCGCTTCGCAGCCGTCGAGTTCCAGCGGAGCTTCGTCCATCATCGCCACGGCCAGGGCATTCTGGGCGCTGGCCTCCGCCTGCCAGTTCTCGGGCGGAACCAAGCCGGCGATCTGCTCGATCTCAAGATCCAGCGCCGTGGTGTACCCCACATCGAAGGTCCACTCGGCGTCGGCCGCCTGCTTTCTCAGGGCGGACAACTGTTGCTTCACCGGTTTCGGTGCCTCGGCTTCCCGTGTCTCGTACTGGGCAGACGCCGATTCGTTGGTCTCATTCATGGATCGCTCGCCTCAGATGGATCTTTTCCATCATGGGAGCTCGATCTGACAATTGGTAGAGATTCCACCCCGAGGAACCGGCCGGTGACGAGTGTCACGAACCGTGCGGTCAGGGCTGACGTGCCACCCTCAGGTGAGAGCTGATGCCCCCGGTGAGCGGGCGTCGCTGGCTTCCGGCTCGAAGTCGAGCCGGCGGGCGGCCAGGTCTTCGGCGGGAGGCTCGGCCAGTTCGACGACCACGTCGGCCAGGGTAACGCCGTGGATGCCGGCGATGATCGGGTTGGCGGTCAGCGCTGCGATCTCGGGGGCGGCTTCCATCAGGGCGCACATGCGCGCAAGGAGGTCCACCAGCTCCTCGGTTCCGGTGATGCGTCCCAGCTGGCGTCCGACGTCGGTGCCTCCGACCAGCATCGCCAGGTCGGTGCGCGACGCGGGCAGAACGCCCAGCGACGCGTCGTCCTCGTTGGCGAACACACCTCCGACGCCGATGGTCACCGTCGTCACGCCCTGGCGTCGACGGAACGTGACCCCGACGTCGACGCCGCGATCGATCATCCGCTGGACGACCAGCGGCATGGCCCCGTCGCCGAAGCGCTCGACCAGGCGGGTGGCGGCATCGTCGACCGACTTGGCGTCGTAGAGGTCGAGCGACACTCCGCCGGCCTCTGACCGCAACACCCGGTCACGAGTGGCGCCCTTGACCGTCACCGGGTAGCCCAGCTCTTCGGCGGCGGCCGAGGCATCCTCGGCGCTTTCCACCACCACGCGGGGCGCGATCGGCACACCGGCAGCGGCGAGCAGCGGTTCCTCGGTGCCCAGCGGCAGGGCGCCCTCCCCGTGCTGGTCGAGCATCGTCCGGGCCAGCTCGTCCGGCCCGACCCCGTCGGTCACCGGGTCGAGCATGGCGTCCTGATCGTCGAGGCTCTGTCGGGTGTGGGTCCAGGCCCAATACCCGGCGAGGCGACCCAGGGCCCGGGCTGCAGGTTCGGGAAACTCATACACCGGCACGACGGTCGAGCCACGCCGTAACTCGTCGACATCGGCGGCGTCGAAGTTGCACACGGTGATCACCCGCTCGGGGTGGGCAACGGCTGCGTCGAGGATCACGTCGTTGACCGCCGGGTTCGGGCGCAGCTCGGGCGGAGCATGCACGATCAGTACCGAGGCGGAACGCTCGTCGGCGAGCACCTCCTCGAGGGCAACCCGATAGTCCTCGGCATCCGCCCGCCAGGACAGGCGGGGGCCGGGCAGCACGGTGAGGCCGGCGGACGCACACTCGCCGACGGCGAGGTCGACCGCCCCGCCGGAGTTGCCGACCACGGTCACGCCGATGCCCTGGGGGACTCCCTGGGCGGAGAGCAGGCGGCCGACGTCGAGCAGTTGGTGCAGCGTGCCGACGCGGACGATGCCGGTTTGGCGGAAGACGGCCTTGGCGATGCGCTGGCGCAGGCGGGCCTCCGGGTCGGGCGCTTGGCCCAGGCCGGTGCTCGGCGATGCGCTGAGCGACGATCCGGCGGCGACGGCGATCACCGGCTTGGCGGCGGTGAGCGCCCTCGCCGAGCGTACGAAGCGTTCGATTCGCCCGAAGCTTTCCAGGTACAACAGCACGCCCTTGGTGCGAGGTTCGTCGTACCAGTAGCGCAGCAGGTCCGACGCTCCGATGTCCGCCCGGTTGCCTGCGGCGACGAACGAGCTGAGGCCGAGCCCCACCCGGCGGGTGCGGTCGATGATCGCTGCGGCGAGCGTCCCCGATTGGGCGAGGATGCCGATATCGCCCTCCATGGGCGCGGTCGGTGCGAACGTGGCGTGAAGGCGAACCTCTGGGTCGGTGTTGACCAGGCCCAGGCAGTTGGGGCCGAGCACGCGGACGCCGCCGCGTCGGGCGGTGGCGACGACCTCGGCCTCGACCGCAGCGCCCTCGGGGCCGGCCTCGGAGAAGCCGGCGGTGAGGATGACCACGGCCCGTACGTGTTTGCGAACGCACAGCTCGATCGACTCGACCACCCGCTCCGCCGGGGTGGCGATCACCGCCAGGTCGACGTCGGCCGGGATGTCGAGCAGGCTGGGAAAGGCGGGCAGGCCGCAGACGACATGGGCCCGCTCGTTGACCGCCCAGACCGTGCCGGCGAAGCGCTGGGCGAGCAGGTTGTACACCACCTCGTGGCCGAGCGTGCCCGGGGTGGAACCGGCGCCGACCACCGCGACGCTGGAGGGGGTGAACAGGCGACGCACCGAGGCTGCCGAAGCGGTCGCCTCGCGACGTTCGCGAGCCGCCTCGGCCTCCGGGGTGGGGTGGAGTTCGAAGGACACCTCGATGACGCCATCGGCGAACTGTCGGCTGACCTCAAAGCCGGCCGATGAGAACACGATGAGCATCTTGGTGTTGTCGGGGAGGACCGACGCGGTGAAGCGTGCCAGGCCCCGCTCGCGCGCCGCGGCAACCAGGTATTCGAGGAACACGCTGGCCAGGCCCCGCTGAGCATGGGCGTCGTCGATGAAGAACGCCACCTCGGCCACCGGCTGTTCGCCCCACCGCTCGTAGCGTCCGACGCCGATCAACTCGTCGCCCAGTAACGCCACGAAGGCGACCCGGTCGACGTAGTCGAGCTGTGTGAGGTGGATCAGGTCCTTCTCCGACAGCCTTGGTCGGGCGGAGAAGTACCGGTAGTAGATGCTCTCGGCGGACTGGCGCTGGTGGAAGGCGGTCAGACGCTCGGCATCGCTGGGTACGATCGGGCGCACATGCACCGTGCCGCCGTCGCGCAGGACGACGTCGGCCTCCCATCCGGGCGGATAGGGCCTGGTCGGCTGGTCGGTCTCGTCGGGCTCGGGCACCCTCCGATCGTAGGGCGGACCGACCCCCTCGGGTGTCGTTTCATGTCGCAGTCGTCGTCGAGCGTCCGCACGCCGTACGGTAAAGGGGTGCTGATCTTCGGCGATGGCGCCCCCGGTCCGAGCGACCCCACGGCTGTGCGCCCGTTCGCGGAGCCCTCGATGGAATCCGCTGCGGAATGGCTGCGGGACGGGGCCGCGGTGACGATCGGCGCCTACGACGGCGTCCACCTGGGGCACCGGGCGGTCATCGCCAAGCTGACCTCGACGGCGCAACGACGCGGCCTGGCGTCGGTCGTCGTCACCTTCGAGCCTCACCCGGCCGCCGTGCTGCGGCCCGAGTCGGCGCCGAGACGCCTGTGCGACCTCGAAACCAAGCTCGAACTGCTGGCCGACACCGGGGTCGATGCGGTCTACGTGATCGGTTTCGACGCCGAGCGGGCCCAGGAGGCACCCGAGCATTTCATCAAGCGCTTGCTCGTCGATGAACTGTCGACCCGGCTGGTGATCGTCGGCAGCGACTTCCGGTTCGGGCACCGGCGCGGCGGCGATGTCACCATGCTCGAGGAGGCCGGCAGCGAACTGGGCTTCGACGTCGAGGGGCTGGCGCTTGTCGGCATGGACGGCCGCCCGGTGCGGGTCGAGGAGCAGGTCAGCTCGACCGCGATCCGGCGGGCATTGACCGAGGGCCGCCTCGAGGCGGCCAACGCCATGCTGGGCCGCCCCCACGAGCTGCGGGGGGTCGTGGTCGAGGGCGACCGCCGGGGTCGGACCTGGGGGTTTCCCACCGCCAACGTGGCGGTCCCATCGGACATGTTGTTGCCTGAGCCAGGGATCTGCGCAGGGCGGGTGGTGCGAAGCGACGGCTCGTTGCTCGATGCCGCGATCTACCTGGGTAACCGCCCCACCGTCTACGGCGACGGTGGGGAGGTCGTGTTGGAGGCACACGCGCTCGACTGGGAGGGCGACCTGTACGGCGAAGCGGTGGCAGTGCGCTTCACCGACCGAATTCGTGGCGACGCGGCTTTCGACACGTTCGACGAGCTGGTGGAACAGATCCGGCGGGACTGCGACGAGGCACGGCGCGTGTTGGCAGCGTCGCCCGGCAGGCCAGGGTCGGAGCGAGTGGAAGGTGGTGGTCACCGTGGTTGACCAGCTGATCAAGGACCTGCCGGGCGACGACGAGGTCATCGATCCGCTCATCGGGCCGAGCGCCCCCGATGCCCCGGCGATCGGGCTGGGCAGAACGCCTCGATTGGCCCGCCACCGCATCCATCTCGACGATGGCCACGAGGTGGGCATCACGCTGGCGGGCAAGGGCATTCCCCTCGTCGTCATCCATGGCTTCACCGCCGAGGGGTTCCTCTACGCCCAAACCCTGTCGCGGCTGTGCGGCATGGGGTTTCGCGTGATCGCCATCGACATCGCAGGGCACGGGGGCACGGCCGGTCTCCCCGAGGACGGCCTCAACATCGGGGCATACTCGGCGTTGGTCGGCCGGGTTCTCGACAAGCTGGGCGTGCGGCACTGCCTGCTGGCCGGTCACTCGATGGGCGGCCGCTTGGTCACCCAGCTGGCGGCCAACCAGCCCGACCGGGTGTTGGGCGTTGTGCTGGTCGATGCCATCGTCGGCGACACCTGGGACCGCATGGTGTATCTGTTTCGGGTGTGGCCGCCGTTGCTCGGCGCGGTCGGGATCATGTTGTTGGTCGACTCGATGCTGATCCCGCCGCTGACGCGCAACCCGACCCAGGCGATGAAGCTGCTGCGCTTGTCCACCCCGACGATGGCCGGTCACCTGATCCGTCCGTGGCGGCTGCTCGGCCCGATGGCCTCGATCCTGCGCACCCGGTCGAGCCGCTACGCCCTCGACGCTGCGGCGGATGCGGGCACGCCGTTCTACATTCTCCACGGCGATCGGGACATCGCAGTGCCGCACCGAACCAGTGAGGACGCGGCCCGACGGGTCGGCGCCGATCTGATCACGGTGGAAAAGGCCGGACACTCCTGGTTGTTGACCGACCCGGAGACGCTGCCGGCGATCATCGCCGAGCTGCTGCAGGGCAAACTCGGCGACGATCTGCGGGCGGCGTTCGTGGCGCTGGGGGTGGGGGAGGACCCGGACCTGACAGCGATCGAATCGGTTTGTTACGACCCGGGGGCGGCGGTCTTCGACCTGGCGCTGCCCGAAGAGGTCGAGTATGCCGGGGCGTCGGTCGCACGATCCGAACCCGCCTTCCGTTGGCACCGCGACGACCAAACCGGGTAGCGTCGCCCGTCCGCCGGGAATCCCCGGCACCCGCGTCCCGCGCGGAGCCCCGGTGATCGGGGCACCCTCAGGGAGGCCGGGCCCTACGCCCACACCGGAGCACCATGACCAACCACGTTCCCACCAACATGCCGCCCAAGGGCGACATCATCGCCAAGCATGCCCGTGACGCATCCGACACGGGCTCGCCCGAGGTGCAGATCGCGCTGCTGACCGCGCGGATCACGCACCTCACCGAGCACCTCCGCTCGCACAAGCGCGATCACCACACCCGCCGGGGCCTGCTGCAGATGGTCGGCCGCCGCCGTCGTCTGCTCAACTACCTGAAGAACACCGACATCGAGCGCTACCGTGCGCTGATCGCCGAGCTGGGGCTCCGCCGCTGATTCGAGCGGCGACTGCGTCGATCAGTCGCTGAATCGGTCAGCCGCCGGTCACCCGGCGGCGTCGATCAACACATCCGAGCAGGCCGCCAGTGCGTCGGCATCGGTGCCGTTCGGCTGGTAGGCCTCGTCGTCGACATGGTCGACGATCTCGCTCACCTCGCCCCCGGTTGCGCGGTAGAGGCAGGCGGCGTAGTTGCGTGCGACGACCGCCCCGACTTCGGTGCCGATGCGCGAGTCGGTGATCACCGCCTCGAAATCGCTTTGGGACAGATCGCCCGACGAACCGCACGCGACCATGGGGACGATTGCGATCGCCGCGACGATCGCCGCCAACCGAGGCTGCGCACGGCGGGTCGGCGATCCGGTGGGGGGCCCACCACGTTGGTTCATGGCCGTCGAGCGTACCCGGTGAAGCCGCCGGGGCCGCCGGTCGACTACGATGGGCCGTTCACGAACGCGGTTGAGTTCAGCCGCCAGTTGCCGCCCCCCGAATACGCAACCCACTTCGGTGGCCCGCCAGCGTCCAGCGAACAGCTGAGCTGTCCGGCCGTCTTGACAGCAGGGATGTTCGGGGGTCGACAACTGACTGCTGGCCTCTCCGCTCCAACCGGTGCGCATTGACGCGACGCTGTCGCCGCGCACCTCATCAAGGAGAACTACATGGTCACAACGCCAATTGAGGGCGCACTGCGCGTCCGCGCCACGGTCGCCGACGATCCCGCCGGTGACAAAGAGGTCACGATGGAGGCCGGTCGCCTGGCGTCCCTCGCCGACGGCTCCGTGCTCGTCGGCCTGGGTGACACCCGGGTGCTGGTCACCGCCACCGCTTCCCGCCGGGTCCGCGAGGGCGCCGACTTCTTCCCGCTCACCGTCGACATCGAAGAGCGCTCGTACGCCGCCGGAAAGATCCCCGGCTCCTTCTTTCGTCGTGAGGGGCGGGCCTCCGAGGCCGCCATCCTCACCGACCGTCTGATCGACCGGCCGCTGCGCCCGTCGTTCCCGAGCACCTTCCGCAACGAGGTCCACGTCGTCGGCCTCGTCCTCGGCGCCGACCAGGAGAACCCCTACGACGTGCTGGCGCTCAACGGCGCCTCCGCAGCGCTCATGCTGTCCGGCATCCCCTTCGAGGGTCCGGTTGGCGCGGTGCGCCTGTCCTACTCGGCCGATGGTGAGTGGCTGCCCCACCCAACCTACGCCGAGAGCGATGCCGGTTCCTTCGACATGGTCGTGGCCGGGCGTCAGCTGGACGGTTCCGATGGTGAGCCCGGCGACATCGCCGTCATGATGGTGGAAGCCGGCGGCACCGAGGGTGCCTGGGAGCTCTACGAAGAGGGCGCCCCCAAGGTCGACGAGGAGGCGCTTGCCGCCGGCCTCGAGGCCTCCAAGGCCCACATCGCCGCCATGATCGATCTGCAGCGCCAGCTGGTCGAGGTGCACCACGAGACCCACGGCACCCCCGAGCCGATCGCTTGGGTGCCGCAGGTGGATTACACCCCGGAGGTGGCCGACGCCGTCGCCGCCGCTGCGGGTGACCGCATCTCGGAGACCGCTGCGATCGCCGACAAGGCCGAGCGCACCGCCGCAGAGGCCGCACTGCGTGACGATCTGGTCGCCCAGGTTGCCGGCGCCGCCGATGAGGCCGAGCGTGGCTCGGTCGAGAAGCAGGCCAAGGCCGCCTTCCGCGCCGCCACCAAGGAGGCGGTGCGCAGCCGCATCGTCAACGAGGGCGCCCGCATCGACGGTCGTGGCCCCGCCGACCTTCGCCCGTTGTCCTCCGAGGTGGGCGTCATTCCCACAGCGCACGGCACCGGCCTGTTCCAGCGTGGCGAGACCCAGGTGATGAACATCACCACCCTGGGCATCGGCCGCATGGACCAGATGATCGATGGCATCGATCCGGTCACCAAGAAGCGCTACATGCACCACTACAACTTTCCGCCGTTCTCCACCGGCGAGCCGGGCTTCATGCGTGGCCCGAAGCGCCGCGAGATCGGCCACGGCGCCCTGGCCGAGAAGGCGGTGTTCCCGCTCGTGCCCTCGATGGCCGAGTTCCCCTACACGATCCGGCTGGTGTCCGAGGTGCTGTCGTCCAACGGCTCCACCTCGATGGCGTCGGTCTGCGCCTCAAGCCTGTCGCTGATGGACGCCGGTGTGCCCTTGCGGGCGCCGGTGGCCGGCATTGCGATGGGCCTGGTGTATGCCGACGGCAAGTACACCACCCTCACCGACATCCTCGGCGCCGAGGATGCCTTCGGCGACATGGACTTCAAGGTGGCCGGTACGGCCGAGTTCGTCACCGCGCTGCAGCTCGACACCAAGATCGAGGGCATCCCGGCCGACGTGCTGATCGACGCCCTCAACCAGGCCAAGGACGCCCGTATGGCGATCCTCGACAACATGACCGCCGCCCTGCCGGCGCCTCGCCCCGAGGTGAACGAGACGGCGCCGAAGATCATCAGCTTCGAGATCCCCGCCGACAAGATCGGTGAGGTCATCGGCCCCAAGGGCAAGGTGATCAACTCGATCCAAGGCGAGACCGGAGCCGACATCTCCGTCGACGACGACGGCATGGTGGGCATCGTGTCCGTCTCCGCCGTCGACGGCGGCGCGGTTGCCGAGGCCGAGCGTCAGATCCGTCTGATCCTCGACCCACCAACCCCCGAGGTGAACGCCGAGTACACCGGCAAGGTGGTGTCGATCACCAAGTTCGGCGCCTTCATCAACATCCTCCCCGGGCGCGACGGCCTGTTGCACATCTCCAAGATCGGTGGCGGCAAGCGCATCGACAAGGTGGAGGATGTGCTCGAGCTCGGCCAGGACCTCCAGGTCTATGTCGAGGACATCGACCCCAACGGCAAGGTGTCGCTGCGCATGGTGGGCGATACCAAGGCGGATTCCGCGGGCAAGGGCTCCGGCAGCCGCAGTTCCGGAGAGCGCGGTGATTCCCCAAAAGCTGATGCCCCTCCCCGGGGCCGCTCGAGCGCTACGACGTCGTCTGCCACCGGTAGCGATGCCAGCACGGCTGACGATGCTCGAGACTCGGAGGACACCGGCTCGGAGAACACCGGAACCGAGCGCCCCCAGCGGGCGCCCGAGTTTGCCCCAGTGCTCGAAGCCAAGCTGACCGAGACCTACGGCGACCTTGGGCCCGAGCCCGCACCGCGCAATGCGGGTGGGGGTCGTCGCGGCGGGAGCCGCGGTGGCCGACGCGGCCGCTAGCCAGCCGCAGGTTTCTGACGCGGGTCACGACGACGCGCCGCAGCGGCGATCGCTCCTTTTGGGGCGGTCGCCGCTGCGCGTCATCTTCCGGGTGGCCCAGGTCACCCTGTTGTTGTGGGCGGCCGTCGTGCTCGTCGAGCGCTACAACGCCACGTCGACCCAGTCGGTCGACGCTTCCTCCCAGCCGGCCGACCTGGTCTTGGGCGACGAGGTGGTTGCCGACGCCTTCGACCGGGGCGACGGACCACTGGGCGGCGACTGGCAGGTCGTCACCGGCAACTGGGTGATCGCCGACGGGTCCGCCCAGATCGTTGAGGACCCGGCCGGCGCGTTGGTGCCCGCTCTGGCGGTGACCGACGTGCCCGCCGCCGAACGCCTGGTGATCCAGATGACGATCGACTCGCCCAAGGACGGGGTGGGCGTGGTCTACGGCTACACAGGACCCGGCGAGTTCAACCGGATCGGCTTCAACCCGACCTTTGCTGCGGTGGGCGTCGAGCAGATCCGCAACGGCGGGGCCGAGACGATCGGTCGGTTCGGGCCGGTGGGCATCCCGGCGACCTACGAGGTCAGCCTGGAGTTCGCACGCGATGAACTGCAGCTGTGGGTGGGCAACCAGGTGGTCGGCCAGGTGGCCCTCGACGGCGCCGGGGCGCCACGGTCGTTTGGGCTGTCGTCGGCGGCGGGCTCGCCCGCCAAGTTTGATGACGTGCGGGTCTATGTCGGCCCGTAGCCGGCTGGGATCGGGTGAGCGCAGTGCCCGCACCCCGCTGCCGGCACGAGCCCTGTGGTGGATCCTGGCCATCTGGCTGGCTTCGCTGGGATTTCGGGTGGTGTACCTGACGGTGATCAACCCCGACCAGCCGCTCACCGGCGACGGCCTCTACTACCACCTGCTGGGCAACCGGCTTGCCGACGGCGATGGGTTCTCATCGCCGACGGGCCTGGGGGTCGCCGAGGAGATAGCCGACCATCCGCCCGGCTATCCGGCCATGTTGAGCCTGGCCAGCCGTGTGGGGCTGGACTCGCGCGACGAGCACCGCCTGGTCTCCGCCCTTGTCGGTTCGTTGGCCATACCGTTCCTGGGGCTGGCCGGGGGGCGGCTGGCCGCTGCCCGACGCCGCGGCCCGCCGCCGGCCCCACGGGTGGTGGCGTGGGCGGCGATCGCCGCAGCGTCGCTGGCTGCACTCGACGTCAACATGTGGGTCTGGGACCCGCTCATCCTCGCCGAGCCGTTGGTGCTGGCGGCGGTTGCCGCCTGGTTGTACGGCGCCCTCGCCTACGACGACGATCCGTCGTGGGGCTCGGCGCTGGGCCTGGGCCTGGCCTTTGGCATCGCCGCTGCCACCCGGTCGGAGTTGTTGGTGGCGGTGCTGGTGATTCCGGTGCTGTTGTACCGACGCCGGCGCCAGCTGAGCTGGGGTCGTTTTGTGGCCCACGGAGCGGCCATGGCAGCCGGGCTGGTGCTGTTTCTCGGGCCATGGGTGTGGAGCAACCTGCACCGGTTCGAAGAACCGGTGGTGATGACGACCGGCCTGGGCACGACGATGGTTCAGGGCAACTGCACCCCCGGGTTCTATGGGCCCTACACCGGCTACTCCGACTTCGCCTGCTTCGACCGGACCCGCAGCGTGGTCACCCCCGAAATGGATGCCTCCCAGCGCGACGTGCTCGGGCGCGAGATCGCCACCGACTACATCGGCCGCAACCTCGGTCGTTTACCGGTGGTGGCGGTGGCCAGGGTGGCCCGCACGTTCGGGTTCTTCCGGCCGGTCCAGCAGAGCGGCATCATCGAGGGTGTCGAGCTGCGAGGCCCGCACTGGGTGGTTTGGGGCGGGCTGATCAGCTGGCAGCTGCTGTTGCCCCTCGGCGTGGCCGGCGTGGTGCTCGCCCGTCGTGAGGGGCGTCTGATCGCCCCCGTGGTGGCGGTGACCGGAGCGGTGGTGTTCGCGGTGGCGCTCACCCAGGGCGCCGACCGCTACCGCATGGCCCTCGAGCCGCTGTTGATCGCCTACGCCGGCTTTGCGATCGCCCTCAGCCTGGCGGTGGTCGGCCGTTCGACCCCGGCGCTGGCCGACACGGGGCCGGGACGGTGGCTGCGAAAGTGGTCGCCCCGGCCTGAAGCCCAAGTTTCCGAGTCGCAGCCGCCCGGCGACCCGTCGCCCGGGGCGGACGATCAGTCGTCCGAGCGGACGGCTGTAGCCTCGTCCCCATCAGCGACAAGTCGATCGTGATCAACCTGGCTGTGCGAGTGGTCGGTGCCGACCGGCCGGGGATCACCGCCGATCTGATGTCGACGCTCGCCGCCCTCGGCGCGGAACTGCAGGACGTCGAACAGGTGTTGGTGCGCCAGCGGCTGATCCTGGCGGTCGTCGTCGGCACGTCTCGACCCGACTCGGTTCGGCGGGAGCTGGCCGCCTTCGGCTGTCGCCACGGGCTCACCGTCGAGTTGGAGACGGTGGCCGGCGCCGACCAACAGCCGGGCGAGACGCAGGTGATCACCGTGTTGGCGCCCCAGATCAGCGCGGCGGCACTCGAGATCATCACCGATGTGCTCGGATCGCTCGGGGCCAACATCGAGCGCATCGTCCGCCTGGCCCGCTACCCGGTGTACTGCTACGAGCTGCGGGTGTCCGGTGCCGACCCGGAGCGGGTGCGTGCCGAGGTGACCGCCGCCGGCTCGGCGGCCCGGGTGGACGTCGCGGTCCAGCGCGAGACCCTCGGTCGTCGCGCCATGCGGCTGGTCGCCTTTGACGTCGACTCGACGCTGATCCAGGGGGAGCTGATCGACGAGGTGGCCAAGGTGGCCGGATGCGGGACCGAGGTGGCGGCGATCACCGAGGCGGCCATGGCGGGGGAGCTCGACTTCGAGGACGCCCTGCGGGCGCGGGTGGCGCTGCTGAAGGGGCTCGATGCCACCGTGCTCGACCGCATCGCCGCCGAGGTGCCCTTCACCCCGGGTGCGCGCACCCTGGTCACCACGCTGAAGCGGCTCGGCTTCACCGTCGTCGCCTTTTCCGGCGGTTTCTCAACGATGACCGCCATCGTCGGAGAACGGCTCGGGTTGCACGCCACCCACGCCAACGAGCTCGAGGTTGCAGATGGCGTCCTCACCGGCCGGTTGGTCGGCCGGGTGGTCGACCGGGCCCGCAAGGGCGAGTTGCTCGTCGAGCTGGCCACGCAGGCGGGCATCCCGCTCGAGCAGACGGTGGCGGTGGGCGACGGCGCGAACGACCTCGACATGCTCGGCCGAGCGGGCCTGGGGATCGCCTTCAACGCCAAGACCGTGCTGCGCGAGGTTGCCGACGCTGCGATCTCGGTGCCCTACCTCGATGTCGTGTTGTTTCTGTTGGGCGTGGGCCGCAACGACGTCGAGCGCGAGCACCTCACCCGGGCGGACCCGCCCACCGCCTCCTCGGCGGAGGGCTCCCTCGGCGATCAACTCGACCGATGAGCGGTGCCCATCGCCAGCGGTTGTAGCCTCGCCGGTCGATCGCCGGAGGTGCCCGTTGGGCTTTGTGGATGACTACTTGGCCGAAACCCGAGCGATCGTGGGGCGCCTCGACGTCGCCGCCATCGAGGCGCTGGCAACCACGCTGGCGGCGGTGCGCGACGGCGGGGGGCGTCTGTTCATCCTCGGCGTCGGTGGGTCGGCCGGCCATGCGTCGCATGCGGTCAACGATTTTCGCAAGCTGTGCGGCTTCGAGGCGTACGCGCCAACCGACAACGTGTCCGAGCTGACCGCCAGGATCAACGACGACGGCTGGTCGGGCGTGTTTGCCGGCTGGCTGGCCGGCTCGCGGCTGGGTCCGGTCGATGGGTTGCTGATCTTCAGCGTTGGTGGCGGCGATCGCGAGCGGGGCGTGTCGGCCAACCTCGTCGAGGCGATCGACGCTGCCGCAACGGTCGGCGCCAGTGTGGGTGGCATCGTCGGGCGCGACGGAGGCGAGACCGCTCGCCGGGCGGACGCTTGCGTCGTCATCCCCACGGTGGAGCCATCGCGGGTGACCCCCCACACCGAGGGGTTGGCTGCGGTGGTGTGGCACCTGCTGGTCAGCCACCCGGCCCTTCAGACCCAGCCGACCAAGTGGGAATCGCTCCGGGGGTCGATGACATGAGCGCCGGTCGGTCGTGGTGCGTGGTCGGCGGTGCCGGATTCATCGGCTCCACCCTCGTGGGCAGGTTGCTGGCCGAGGAGCGGGTCGACCGGGTGGTGGTACTCGACAACCTGTCCTCGGGCAGCCGGGAGATGCTGGGCGAGTCGCTCGGCGATTCGCTCGGCGATTCGCGCGTCGACCTGATCGTGGGGGATTGCGGCGACCCCGAGGTGAGCAGCCGGGCGCTCGAGGGTGTCGACGTCGTCGTCCACCTGGCCTCCAACCCGGACATCGCCCGGGCGGTGACCGAACCCGAGATCGATTTCTCCTCGGGCACCCTGTTGACCAACAGCGTCGTCGAGGCAGCCCGCACCCAGGGCGTCAACACGATCGTCTACGCGTCGGGCAGCGGCGTCTATGGCGACCTGGGCGACCTGGAGATCCCCGAGGATCATGGTCCGCTCCGTCCGGTCTCCACCTATGGCGCCTCCAAGCTGGCCGGCGAGGCGCTGGTGTGCGCGTATGCGCACATGTTCGGCCTGCGGGGTCGGGCGTTTCGATTCGCCAACGTCGTCGGTCCCCGTCAGACCCATGGGGTGGGCTACGACTTTCTCAACAAGCTCGCCGGCGACCCTACCCGCCTGGAGATCCTGGGCGACGGCCGCCAGTCGAAGTGCTACATCGCGATCGCAGACGTCCTCGACGCCATCCTCGGCGTGATCGACGAGCCCGGAGACCTGCCCTATGAGGTGTTCAACGTGTCGACCGACGATGCGCTGAGCGTCGACGAGATCGCCGCTGCTGCCTGCCGGGCATCGGGCCTCGATCCCGCTGCGGTCGTCTTCGACCACACCGGCGGCCGGGGTGGCTGGAACGGTGATGTCCCGGTGGTGCGCCTCGACACCTCCCGCATCCGGTCCAGGGGGTGGGCCCCGAAACGCTCCTCGGCGGCCGCCATGGAGTGGGCGTTGGCGTCGATGGCTGACGCACTGACCGACGGGGCGGACGGCGATCGGCCTGGTGGATGAGCCGGCGCTCGCTCGTGCAGCTGGCCGTGCTCGGCCTGGTCCTCGGGCTGGCGCTGGGCGCAGCGATCTACCTCCCCCGCGTCGGCGGATCCCGCTCGGTCGTCCCCCAGAACAACCCGGTCCAGTTCCAGTCGGGGGACGCCCGCGACGAGGGGCCCGGCCAGTGAACGTCGAGCCAACGGCTGCTCCCGGTCGCGTCGAGGTGCTCACCGCCAGGGTGCTGCGCTCGATCACGTTGCCGTTGGTGGTGGCCGTGGTCGGGGCGGTGCTGATGGTGGCGATCGCCGCCGTGATCGCCGGTTCACTCGGTTCGCCGTGACCGCCCGCGCAGGGCGTGGCTGGGTGTCCTGGGCGGGCTGTGGTCTGTTCCTGGTTGCACTCGTCCTGCGCCTCGGGCCCGCCGTCGCCGATCTGCCCCACCTCTACGACTACGACGAACCGCTGTTCATGACCTTTGAGGTCGGGCGCATGTACAGCCAGAACACCCTCGAGCCGTCCGGGTACGCCCATCCGGCGCTGTACAAGGATCTCTCGGTGGCCACGCTCACGGCGGTGGGCGGCGTTGCCGGGTGGGAGGGTGCCGACGTGATCGCCGGGCCGGGGATCTTTGGCGATCGCAGTGCGAACAACCCGATGCCGTGGTTCGTGCTGCGAGCCGTGGCCGCCCTTCTCGGCGCAGCAGCGGTGGCGCTCGCCTGGGATGCCTCGCGCCGGTTCGGGGCGCCCGACTGGGTGGCCGCACTCGCTGGTGGGATCGGTGCGGTGGCGCCCATGCTCATCGCCATCGCGCCGCGCATCGCACCGGACGGCTTCTCCGTCTTTTTCGCCATGGTGTGCGTCTGGGCGCTGGCGTGGACGTTGCAGCGGCCGTCGCTGCGCCGCCAAGCGGCGCTCGGCCTGGCGATCGGTCTGGTGGTGGCCTCCAAGTACAACGGCGCACCTTTTGCGCTGCTGGCGGTGGTTCCGGCGGTCGTCGGCACCCGCTCGTGGTCACGCCGTTTGATGTGGGTGGGCGTCGCCGGGTTGGCGGCGATGCTGGCTTTCGCGATCACCAACCCTTACGCCTTGATCCACTTCGGTGAGTTCCTCGACGAGCTCTCCACCCAGAACAAGGTCTACTCATTTACGCTCACCGGTGAGACCGGCCGAGCGAACGAGTTCAACTTCCGGACCCTGCTCGACGACGCCGGTCCGCTCGCCGTCCTGGCTCTGATGGCCGTTCCGTTGGTGGCGATCGGGCGACGCAGCCCGGCTGACCGGCAGGGCAACGCTGAGCGCTGGGAGCTGGCGACCGCGGTGGGTCTGTCCGCCGGCATCCTCGGATGGATCCTGTTCCAGGGTCGCTACGAGGTGCGCATCGCCCGCAACGTGATGCCGCTGGTGCTCCCGGTGTGCGTGCTGGGAGCCATGTCGCTGCGCGCCGGCTGGCCCTTGCTGCGTCGCCGGCGCAACACCGCGGTGACGGCCGCCGTCGTTCTGATCGTCGCCGGATGGGCGGGGTTGCAGACGACCAAGGGGCTGTTCGAGTTCGGGGCGGCCGTCGCCGATGAGCGCGCCGAGGCCCGCGACTGGATGAACGAGCACATCCAGCCGGGGGATCGAATCGTGGGGGAGTTCGGTACCCCGTACCTGGGCCGCAGCGACATCGACCAGGAGGAGGTGGGCCTGCTGTCCGAGCTCGGTCTCGACCGTCTGGAAGAGGGCGACGTCGACTGGATCGTGTCGTCGTCGGAGACGACCGACGGAATCCTTTGGGATGAGGCTCGGTGGGGCGGCCAGATCGCCTTCTACGATAAGCGCCTCGATGCGGTGTGCGAGTGGCAGCGGTTTCGCAGCTGGAACACCGAGATTCGGGTGGGTCGCGTCTGCCCCCCCGACGGCGACACCGGAGGCGACACCGAGGTGGAGGCGGGTCGGGACTGAGCCCAGGGCGCAGCGGGACTAGATTCGGCTGCGCAGGAACCGGCCTCACCCCGAGGTTGGGCGGGAGGATCAGCGTGTCAGCTCCGGAGCAGCAAACGGCTGAGGAGGCCTCCCAGGGTCACGGTCCGGAATCCGACGGCGAGGCCCTGACCAGGGCGGAGAAGCGACTGCTGATCGGGCTGGGAATCGCCGGCGCAGTCGTGGTGGTGATCGTGCTGGCGATCAAAATGCTCGGTGGCGACGACGACCCCACGAAGGCGGAGCAAGGCACGGCCGAAAACGCCCCCGAGTTGTCGGACGGCACGATCGTCGAAGCGCCTGCGGTGATGTCGCCGACCACCGACCCGGTCGCCGACGACCTCGCGCGAGCCGATCTCGCCGGTGGCCCCCTCGACTGGGCACTGCTCGGTGACGGCTCATGGAGCGTGGACGACGGCGTGCTGCGCTCGTCGAGCGAACCGGCGGACGCCAACCCGTTGGCGGTCGTCGCCGTTCCCGACGAACTGAGCGATGATTGGGCGTTTTCGATCTCGGTCGAAACTCCGGCCCAAAATGCCGGTTTCGTCTGGGGCGTCGTGGACGAAAACAACTACTGGGAGCTTCGGTCCAACCAGCAGTATGCGGCGGTGGTCATCAACCGCGTCGAGGATGGCGAGACGACGCAGGTGAAGATCATCGGCCCATCCGGGCTGGCCGAGGGACAGCGCTACACCCTGGCCCACCAGGGCGAGACGATCACGATCGCCGAGGGCGGCGAGCCGTTTCTCACCGTGTCGGACGAGTCGCTGGCCAAGCCCCGCCAGGTGGGTGTGATCGCCTCGACCGACGCCCCGGCCGGATTTACCGAGCCGGAGTTGGCGGCGATCGTCGATGACTAGATGCGAACCACCGGTTGATGGCCCGGCCGTGAGAGGAACCCGATGACCTACCCGCTCGACCGACTCCCCCAAGCGGGGGGCCTTACCCCACCGCAGCTGTTCGCCGACGGTGCGGATCTGCCGACGATCTCCAAGCTGGCCGAAGATCCGATGATCGACGGGTTCACGACCAACCCGACCCTGCTGGCCAAGGCCGGTGTGAGCGACTACGAGGCCTTCGCCCGCAGCGCGCTCGAGGTGGTGGGGGATCGTCCGATCTCCTTCGAGGTGTTTGCCGACGAGCCCGCCGAGATCGTTCGCCAGGCCCGTCTGCTCGCCGGGTGGGGCGACGCGGTGTTCGTCAAGGTGCCGGTGACGACGACCGATGGCACCTCGACCCACGACGTGGTGGCCGAGCTGGCGGCCGACGGCGTCCAGCTGAACGTGACGGCGCTGATGACGCCTCGCCAGGTGGCCGTGGTGTCCGCCGCGCTGGCCGGCGGGCCGCCGAGCTACATCTCGGTGTTCGCCGGGCGGGTGGCCGACGCAGGGCGCGACCCGCTGCCGATCATGGCCGCCTCGGTGGCGATCATGGCGGCCGAGGCCGACCAGCGCCTGATCTGGGCCAGCCCCCGCGAGGCCTACAACTACGTGCAGGCCGCCCAGGTGGGCTGCCAGGTGATCACGATGACCGCCGATCTGTTGGCCAAGCTGCCCACGATCGGCAAGGATCTGGACGAGTTCTCCCTCGACACGGTGGCGATGTTCCGCAACGACGCCGTCGCCTCCGGTTATCGCCTGTGACCGCCCGCTGCCCGGGCCGACGCCGGTGAGCTCGCTCGTGCGTGACGCTGTGATCCGGGGCGGCAAGGCGTCGGTGCTGTGGCTGCGCGAACGGCGGCGCCTCGAACGCCTGCTCGCCCGCATCCCGGTCGACGGCGATCGCTCCCGGCACTCCCACCGGCTTCTGGCCCCCACGGCCACGCTGTCGCCCTGGTACGACGACGAGGGGTTTCTCGCCACCTACGAGGCGGTGGCCGACCACACGCTCGTCGACATCTATCGCTGCTGGGACCTGTGGTCGGCGTTGGCCCAGGTGGCTGCGGTATCCGGCGATGTGCTCGAGGTGGGCGTATGGCGCGGCGGCACCGGGGCGCTGCTCGCCGAGCGCTCCCGCTGGCTGGGCCTCGATGCCACCGTCGTGCTCGCCGACACCTTTCGCGGGGTGGTTGGGGCCGGCTCGGAAGACCCATGGTACCGAGGCGGTGAACACTCTGACACGTCGGTCGCCCTGGTCGAGGACCTGCTCGGCCGTTTTCCCGGCATCAGCACCCTGGTGGCCGAGGGCATGTTCCCCGACGACACCGGCGATGCGCTCGCCGACCGGTCGTTGCGCCTGGTGCACATCGACGTCGACGTGTACGACTCGGCCAAGGCCACGCTCGAGTGGGCCTGGCCCCGTCTTGGCGTCGGCGGCCTGGTCATCTTCGACGACTACGGCTTCTATGAGTGCGAGGGGGTGGCCACCCTCGGCGCCGAGCTGATGGCCGCCGCCGGTACGGCGCTGCGGGGGATCACCAGCCTCAACGGTCACCTCACCCTGGTGAAGTTGTCCGACGAGCCGTTGCCCACGTGTTGAGCCCCAGCTTGTGCCGGCGACAGGCGATGTCCTCGGGGACGAACCCGGCGGCAACCACCTTGGGCCACAGGTCGCGCGGGTCGTAATAGCGGCGGTGGTCGTTCATCTCCTCGGCGGGGGAGAGCCCCAACCGAAAGGCCGAGAACTCGAGCGCGGTCTTGCCCCACCAGCTGGGCACGTTGATGAACAGCACGCCCCCCGGCGCGAGCAGCCGGTGACAGGCGGTCAGGGCCCCCTGGTCGTCGTCGAGGTGTTCGAGCACCGAGCTGAGGACGACGACGTCGAAGGACTGCTCGTCGAGGTCGGCCAGCGCCTGGGGGAGTTGGCCCCGCACCAGGGTGGCGTTGGGCAGAGCCTCCAACTCGGGGTTCAATGCCAGGTCGACCAGCGTCACCGACGCCACGTCGGCGGCGATCGAGCGGGCCAGCGCGGCGTCGTAACCGCAGCCCAGGTCGGCCACGCGCTTGGCGGTGAGCGGCCCCACCCGACGTCCAAACGCGGCGCGGCCCCACCACGTGCCCAGGCGGTCGACCGGGCTTGGTGCGGCGTGTTCGCCGAAGGACCCTGTGCGTTCGGAGGGCACGCTTCAGTCCCGGCGTGCGGCTGCAACCGCGTGTAGCAGCAGGGTGAAGGCGAACGTGGCAAAGCAGACGATGCCCAGCGTCAGCCCGGCAATCGCCACATGGGCGACGCGCAGGTCGCCCTCGGTCAGCGTGAAGTCGTTCGTCGCGTAGCGCACGATCAGCGGCAGGGTGGCCAACGCGCCCAGCGCTCCGCCGGCCATCGCCGTGCCGACCGTGCGCGTGTAGCGGTAGCGGCGCAACAGGCGTGCGGTCGTCATGCCCCGACGGTCGTAGATCGCGCGGGCGAGCAGGCCCAGCTGGTAGCTGAAGACGCCCAAGGTGGTGACGACCAGCCCGAAGATCATCGTCGTCGTCGTGAACGTCACCCCGGCGACGGTCAGTGGCCCCGCGGCCAGCGGCACGGTGAGGAGCAGCCCGACGATCAACGCCGCCAGGCCAGGGCGCACCAGGAAGAAGTCCGCACCGTGGATGAACATCGCCTTCAGGTTGATCCAGGCGGCCGAGAACGGGCTGAACCAGCCTGCCCGGCGGTGGTGGCTGACCCTCCCCTCGGTGTCCTTGAGGAAGCGCACCGGCACCTCCTGGGTGCGCAGGCCCAGATGCACCGACTTGATCACCATCTCCGAGGCGTACTCCCAGCTTTGGGACACCAACCGCATGCGCACCAGCGCGTCCTTGGTCAGGCCCCGCATGCCGCAGTGGATGTCGGAGAAGTCCGACTTGTACAACAGGTTGAGGATCCAGGTGGTGAAGGGCGTGCCGAAGTACTGGTGCAGCGCCGGCATCGATCCGGCCTCGATCGTGCCCTTCCAACGGCTGCCCATCACGAACTCGTAGTCGTCGCGAAACGCCTCGATGAACGGGGCCAGCAGGCGGAAGTCGTAGGTGCAGTCGGCGTCGCCCATGATCACCCACGGCGCGCGGATGACGTCGATGGCGTCCAGGTAGGCGCGGCCCAGCCCCCGCTTGGGGGTGCGCAGCACCCGGGCCCCGCCGGCCAGGGCGATGTGGGGGGTGTCGTCGGTCGAGCTGTCGACGATCAGGATCTCACCGCGCACGCCGGCGTCGGCCAGGCCCTGGTGGCACCACGCGACGAAGGCCTCCATCGTGATCGCCTCGTCGAGGGCGGGGATCACGATCGACACCTCGGGGTCGGGCACGTCGTTGACGGGGATCCACACCTCCAACGCCGGATCGGTTGGGTGGGCTTGCACCGCGCCGGGTTGGTCCAGCCGGGCATCGGTGCTCATCGTCGGTGCCGGATCATGCTGGGGCGGGGGCTCCATCGTGGGTGGGACGTGCCGTGTGTCGGCGCGCCGTGTGGGTGAGATGGTGTCAGCCCGGACGCCCGGGTGCCAGTAGCGCCGCCTCCAAGCGGGCGACCCCCTCGGGCGTGCCCACCTCGTCGTAGGGCCGGGTCGCCTCGTGGGCGGCCACGCGGCCCGCCGCCGACCAGGTCTCCATCATGTGGGCCAGGTCGCCTTGCGCGGGTCCATCGACGTCGAGCAGCGACGACGACAGGACGCTGATCCCGTAGTCGATGTGGGTGGCGCCGGCACTGGCACCCACCTCGTCCTGTGGTTTGCGGTAGCGCACCAGCGGGCCGTCGATCGTGGCGTTGGATGGTTCGGAGCCGTGCCGATTGTCGATCACTGCCATCGTGGCCGGCAGGTAGTCGTCGGCGTGAGCCTCGGCATGGCGCCACAACTCGTTGATGTCGAGGCGCAGCCAGGAGTCGCCGTAGAGCACCAGAAAGCGGGGGGCGAGCAGCCCGCGACGGTGGGCCAGGATCAGGGCGCCGCCGGTTCCGGGCCGGGTAGAGCCGTCGGTTGCGTCGGGATCGCGGCTGTAGGTGACCGACAGGCCGAAGCGCCCGCCGTCGGCCAGCGACGAGACGATCTCGTCGCCCAGATGACCGATGCATTCGACGACGTCGCTGACCCCCTGCGCCGCCAGCCATTCCAGCTGGCGGTGGGCGAAGGGCCGTCCAAGCACGTCGACCAGGTGCTTGGGGTGGCGGCGGCCGAGCTCACCGAGCCGTGTGCCCAGGCCGCCCGACAGGATTGCACACTGCATCGGCTGGTCATTTCGCTCGTCCAGCGGTTCGCTCACTGGGCGGTCAGCACGGTCGAGCCCAGGTGATCGAAGCGAAAACGCAGCTCGTCGAGGCCCTCGGCCTTCATGGCGCGACGCACCTTGGTTGGTTCGGGCGCATAGACGAGGAGGAAGCCCCCTGCCCCGGCGCCAACCACTTTGCCGCCCAGTGCGCCGGCCGAGCGTGCCACCGCGTAGTAACGGTCGATGTCGGGGTTGGACATGCCCGACGTGCGGGCTCGTTTGGCCTCCCAGTGCTCGTGCATCAGCTCCCCGAACGCTTCGGTGTCGCCGGCGATGAGGGCGTTGGCGATCTCGTCGCCGAGCGCCATCGTGTGGTCGAGGTTGGCCAGCATTGCCTCGTCCGCCTCAGTCGAGCGGCGGTCCTGGTCGGCCAGCATCTGCGACGCGGCCCGGGAGTAGCCCGTGAAGAACAACAACAGGTGCTCCTCCAGCTCGCTCAAGGTGTCATCGGACACCTCGAGACGAGCGGCGTCCACTCGGTCGTCGGGATGGAACGCGAACGAGGTGACCCCGCCGTACGCGGCGATGTACTGGTCCTGTTTGCCCACGGGCTCCTTCAGGTGGTCGATCTCGATGGCGCAGGCCTGCTCGGCCAGTTCGTCGGTCAGCACCGGCTGGAGGCGGTGGGCGTACAACGCCCGCAACAGCCCCACCGTGAACGAGCCGGAACTGCCCAGGCCGGTACCGGCGGGAATGTCGGCCATCGACACGATCTCGATGCCCGGCGCCATCTTGTGCAACTCGAGGGCGGTGCGCAGGATGTCGTGGTCGATCTCGGCGGTGGTCGCCACCCGTTCGATCGTCGAGTACTTCAACAGGTAGTCGTCGGTGAACGTGGTGTTGATCGAGATGTAGACGTAGCGGTTGATCGCCGCCGACACCAGGCGACCGCCCTTGCGGCGGTAGTAGCTGGGCAGGTCGGGTCCGCCCCCGCCCATCGGGGTGCGGAGGGGGGGTCGGGGGATGGTCATCCGCGTCGGTCGGACCGGGGGGGTCACAACCTTCACGGTGGCCGCTAGCGTGACCGACCATGACGATACGGGTCGGTGTGTTCGGGGCCGGGGGCAGGATGGGTTCGACGGTGTGCCAGGCGGTGGCCGCTGACCGCGACCTGGAATTGGTGGCCGCGGTCGACCCGCACCATGCGGGGCTCGACCTGTCGGCGGTGGCCGGCCCGACGGTGGGCGACCTCCAGATCGCCCACGACGCCGATTCGCTGGCGGCCGCCGGCGCCCAGGTGGTCGTCGACTTCACCCATCTCGACGCCGCCCGAGCCAACCTCGCATGGCTGGCCGACGCAGGCATCCACGCCGTAGTGGGCACCACCGGCTTCGACGAGGCCGACCTGGCCCGCTTCCGCTCGGAGTTCACCCGCTCCAACTGCGTGATCGCCCCCAACTTCGCCATCGGCGCCATCTTGATGATGCGCCTTGCCGCCGACGCTGCGCCTTACTTCGAAACCGCCGAGGTGATCGAGTACCACCACGACCAGAAGGTCGATGCGCCATCGGGCACGGCAATGCTGACCGCCGAGCGGATCGCCGAAGCGTCGGCGCAGTGGGCGGACGACCCGACGACCACGACGGTGGTCGAGGGTGCCCGCGGCGGCGAGGCCCAGCCGGGAGTGCGTATCCACTCGGTGCGCATGCGGGGCATGGTCGCCCATCAGGAGGTGGTGTTGGGGACGACCGGCCAGACCTTGACCATCCGTCACGACAGCTACGACCGCACCAGCTTCATGCCCGGCGTCGTCATGGCCGCCAAGGCGATCGCCGACCGACCCGGCGTCACCGTCGGGCTGGACGTCCTACTCGACCTCTGAGCCCGCCGGGTTCTCTGGGATGTCGGGATCGCTCAGGTCCTCGGCGCTGCCGGCCAGACGACGCAGCTGAATGACGGTGTAGAACGCCAGCACGACCAGGGTGATGCGGGTGAACCAGCTTTGGTAGTCGACGATCGTGTCGACCAGGCGGTCGAGCTGATCGGCGAAGAGGGCGGCGAGCAGCCGGATCAGGGCGATGCGGGCCAGCGTTCCGGCAATGTTGAGCGACCAGAACAGGCGGGGCGGCATGCGGATGACGCCGGCGGCCAGACACACCGGGTTGTTGGGGGCCAGAAAGGTGAGCGCTGCCAGGGTGCGGTGGGCGCCGGGGTTGGCCCCGCTGGTCAGCTCGGTCAGCCAGTCCTTGGCGCCGGGGTACAGGTCGGACCCGAAACGCACGGCGACGTCCCGGTAACGGGCCCCCAGGGCATAGAACAACGGGTCGGGCGCCAACAGGCGCAGCAGCGGCACGGTGAAGAACACCCATTCGGGCACCCGTCCGGCCACTGCGATCAGGATCTTGTTGGTCGAGTTGAAGGCGAGCAACAGCGCCGGACGCGTGTCCACCCAACGGGCGAGGTTGGCGAAGCCGATGTTGTTGGCGGCGATCAGCAGCCCGATCGCCACGAAGACGGCGACGAGGGCCGGCTTGCCAAACGGCTTGACCGGGGGATGGGCCTCTGGTGTGGCGATCAGATCACGCTAGCGCCGGTGGTGCCCGGCGTCGGTCGGGGGTCGGGCGATCTTGGCCACCGAGACGATCTGTTCCGGGTCAACCCAATCGATCGAAGCGCCCGGGGCACCGAAGCCGATCGTCCGATCGCCCAGCGAGACGAGGGGCCCGCGCACGGTGGAGCCATCCCTGAGGACAACGGTCAGGTCCGAACCATCGCGGGCCAGCTCGGCGATCGCACGGGGCAGCGGGGGAGCATCGGGGGAGGTCAGTGGTGCCGCTCGGGGTCCGGTGCGCACCTCGGCCACGGTGAGACGGACCAGGGCATCGACGGCAACGTATGCCAGACGGGTCGGGCCGGCGCCGTTGGTGCTCTCGATCGTCAATAGGGCGTCGTCCGCGGCCAGGGCGATGCCCGCCACCGACGTGTTGCCGATCAGGAAGGCCCGCACCCGCAGCCGCCGTTCGGCGGCATCCCGGCAGCGATCGGCGATGGTGAGGCCGCGATCGAGGCGGTACGCCTCGACCCGTCGGGCGCGTCGCTCCTCGAGCGCCGCTTGCACCGGGTCACCCGAGGTCTCCACCAGCTCATCGTTTCCACCGCGAACGCAGGTGTCAACCCTTCGGGCCCGGCCGAGACAGCCCCGATCGCGGCCGGTTTGTGCCCCGAGCGGACCTATGCTGGGGGCGAGTCGATCGGCACTGCGCTCAGGCGTCGGGCACCGACGAGTACGCCAGCGATCAGAACCGGGTCTATGACCAAGCCTTCCCCGTCATCTCAGCCTTCCGAACCAGCGCTCATGCCGACTGCCAGCGCTGTCGTTCGCATCCCGGCCAACCACCTGATGGGCACGCTGCTTGGCCCGGCCGACGAATACCTCGACGTGATCGAGCACGCCTTCGCCGGCACCGCCGTGCACGTCAGGGGCAACGAGATCACCGCTGACGGGCCCGAGGCGGCCAACGTCGCCCGGCTTTTTGAGGAGCTGCTGGTGGTCGCCGAGGCCGGCCAGCGCATCGACGCCGGCGTCGTGCGCCGTACCACCGACATGGTGCGCGCCGACGAGGCACCCGCCGACGTTCTGACCTCGACCGTGCTGCGGCGCAGCGTCGGCGGCAACGTTCGCCCCAAGACCGCGGGCCAGAAGCGCTACACCGACGCCATCGCCAACAACCTGGTCACCTTTGGGATCGGCCCGGCGGGTACCGGCAAGTCCTGGCTGGCTGTCGCCACCGCAGTGCAGGCGTTGCAGGCCAAGATGGTCGACCGCATCGTCTTGACCCGCCCGGCGGTCGAGGCGGGGGAGCGGTTGGGGTTTCTTCCCGGCGACCTGATGGCCAAGGTCGACCCGTACCTGCGCCCGCTCTACGACGCTCTTCACGACATGGTGGGCGCCGAGGGCGCAGCCAGGTTGCTCGAGCGCGGCACCGTTGAGGTGGCGCCGCTGGCCTTCATGCGGGGTCGCACCCTCAACTCGAGCTTCATTATCCTCGACGAGGCGCAGAACACCACGCCCGAGCAGATGAAGATGTTCCTGACACGCATCGGTTTCGGTTCCAAGGCGGTGATCACCGGCGACCGAACCCAAAAGGACGTCGGCACCGGTCGCTCCGGCCTGGACGGCCTGGCCGAGGTGCTCGAGGGCATCGACGGGGTGGCCTTCGTAGAGCTCACCCGACGGGATGTGGTGCGGCACCGCATCGTGGCCGAGATCGTCGATGCCTACGAACGCTTCGACGCCCGCACCGCCGCCGGGGCGCAGGCGCAGGGGCCTCGTGGCCAACCCAGCTGAGGACCGGACCAGCATCGACCCGGCGACGTCGATCTCCGTCGAATTCGATGACGCGCGGGACCGCGCCGACCCGCTTCCCGTCGACCCAGCGCGCCTCATGGAACTGCTGAGAGCGACGCTCGAGGCCGAGGGGGTGAGCGGCCCGGCCCAGGTGGGCCTGAGCCTGGTCGACCCGGCTGAGATCGCCCAGCTCAACGCCGAGCACCTCGACGGTGAGGGCCCGACCGACGTGCTCAGCTTTCCCCTCGAGCCGTTTGCCGACCCCGACTGGCCGGCCGGGCCCGGCGAGCCTGCCCGTCTGATCGGCGACGTCGTGGTGTGCCCGGCGGTGGCCGAGGCTCAAGCGGCTGGTCATGCGGGCAGCCCGGCCGACGAGCTGGCGCTGCTCGTCGTGCACGCCGGGCTCCACCTGACCGGCCACGACCACGCCGAGCCCGCCGAAGCGGCGGCGATGGTGACCCGTGAGCGGGAGATCCTCAAGCGCTGCTGGGGGCCGCTGGCCGGCGACCCGTGGGCGACGCCGTGATCGCCGCTGAGCTTGGCACCACCGAATGGATCCTGGCCTCGGTCGTCGTGGCGCTGGTCGTGACGATCGCCGTCCTCGCCTGGGCCGAAACGGTGATCGGCCGCACCACCCGGGCGCGCGCCGCTGCGATGGTCGACCGTCAGGGTCGGCGCGCCGAGCGGGTGCTGCGCCTGGCTACCAACCCGAAACGCTTCGTCAACGTGATGCTGTTGCTCACCTTGATGTTGCAGCTGATCGAGGCCACCCTGGTCGGCGTGCTGGGGACCCGGCTGTTCGGCCCGCTCGGCTTGATCGTCGCCACGGCGCTCAACGTCGTCGTCGTCTTTGTCCTCGCCGAGGCCGCCCCGAAGACCTGGGCGCTCGATCATCCCGACTCGGCGATCCAGGCGGCGCCACTCGTCGAATTTCTGGCGGGCATCCCGCCGCTGCGCTGGCTGTCGTCGGCGCTGATCCGGTTGACCAACGTCCTCCTGCCGGGCAAGGGTCGCCGAGCCGGGCCGTATTTCTCCGACGAGGAGATCGTGCACTTCGCCACCGACCTGGTCGAGGCGGATGCCATCGATGAGGAGGAGCGCGATCTGATCGAATCGGTCCTGGGGTTCGGCGACACCCTGGTGCGGGAGGTGATGGTGCCCCGTCCCGAGATGATCACGGTCGCAGGAGACATGGATCTGGACGAGGCGATCGACGTGGCCTTGCGGCGGGGGGTCACCCGCATGCCGGTTCACGAGGGGGACGCCGACGACATCGCCACCGTGGTGAACATCAAGGATGCGCTGCGACGCGTGCGCGGTGGCGAAGGCGGGACCAAGGTGGCGTCGGTGGCCGCCCCGGCGCTGTTGGTGCCCGAGACGATCGCGGTCAACCGTGTGCTCCCGCAGATGCGCAACGCCCGCACCCACATGGCGATCGTGTTCGACGAGCACGGCGGCACCGCCGGGCTGGTGACGATGGAGGACCTGCTCGAAGAGCTGGTCGGCGAGATCGAAGACGAGAGCGACCGGGCCGAGCCGCTGGCGCTTCCCAGGGGTGACGAATCGATGCTGCTGCGAGGATCGCTCAGCATCGACGACGCCAACGAGTACCTCGAGGAGCACCTGTCGCTTCGACGGGTCGAACCTCTCCCCGAGGGCGACTGGGACTCGGTCGGCGGCCTGATCGTCGAGCAACTCGGGCGCCCCGCCGACGTCGGCGACGAGGTGGAGGCCGATGCCTATCGGCTCACCGTGCGCGAGATGCGTGGGCGGAGGATCATGTGGGTGCTGGTCGAGTCCGTACCCGATGCAGCTCACCCGCCCACCCCGACCGATCCAGCCATCCCGGACGATCATTCCGCTGGGACCGATGACGGCGACCGAAGCGACGAACGGAACGACGAACATGGCTGACACCCCGATCGATGATGACGATGCAGAGCCCGCCGACCCTTGGCAGCTGCTCGACGACCTCGACAGCGCCGACGAGCTCGCCGAGGCCGAGGGGATGCCGGCCGGTCGGTCGGCCACCGGGCAACCCGCAGCCGGACAACACAGCGGCTTCGTGGCGCTGGCCGGCAGGCCCAACGTGGGCAAGTCGTCGCTGACCAACGCCATCGTCGGGGAGAAGGTGACGATCGTGTCGCCCCGGCCCCAGACCACCCGCCACGAGATCCGGGGCGTGCTCACCCGCTCGGACGCGCAGCTGGTGCTCGTCGATACGCCGGGCGTGCACAAGCCCAAGACCGAGATGGGCAGGCGCCTCAACCGCACCGCTTTCGAGGCTCGCGAGGACACCGACGCCACCGTCCTGGTCGTCGATGCCTCCAAGGGGGTCGGTGGCCCGGGCGATGCCCGCTTGATGGCCTCCATGCCCGACGACGTCGTCGTGGCGATCAACAAGATCGACCGGCTGCCCCCCGAGCGCATCCTCGCCGCCATCTCCTCCGCCGATGCCCTGGCCAGGCGGTTCGAGAAGGGGTCGCCGGAGTTCTTCCCGGTGTCGGCGCGCACCGGGCAGGGCGTACCCGAACTGGTCGATCACCTCGTCGGTCGCCTGCCCGAGGGCCCGCTGTGGTACCCCGAGGACCAGGTGCGCGACTCCTCGGAGGCCTTCTGGGTGGCCGAGCTGGTGCGCGAGCAGCTGCTGGCCACCGCCCGGGAGGAGTTGCCCCACTCGATCGCCACCCGCTGCGTCGAGCTGAACTGGCCCTACATCGAGGTGGAGATCCTCGTCGAGCGCATCTCCCAGAAGGGCATGGTGATCGGCCAGGGCGGCGAGAACCTGAAGCGGGCCGGCATCGGCGCCCGCAAGCTGCTGCCCAAGGGCACCCACCTGGAGCTGAAGGTGAAGGTCAACCGCGACTGGCAGCGCAAGGACGCCGAGCTGGACAAGCTGGGCTACTGAGCCAGCCGCTCGCCGAGGTGATCGTCAGTCGCCGAGCCCGTCGAAGAGAGCCTCCGCCTGGGTCCCGGTGACCGTCTCGTCGCGAGGCGGAGGTTCGGGAGCATCGACGTCCAGACCGACGTCGGTCAGGCCCAGCCGATAGTCAACCGCCAGTCCTGTCGAGTCGGCATCGCTCTCGGTGATCAGGACAAACTCCCTGATCACCCCGTCAGATCCGATGGCCACATCGATAGTGAGGTTCACCGGCGTCGGCGCATCAAGGCTGAGCGCTTGTTCGAGCGCATCGGAATCGGGACCGGCCGCTTCAACTGCGTCCTCGTAGGTGACCGACGTGCGGTAGCGGGTCACCTCGGTGTCGTCGAGGTTGTCGGTGCCGATCGTCTCGGTGGCCTCCGCAGCGCGCAGCGTCAGCAGCACCCCGAGGAGCCCGCGGGTGCCCTGCTGGAAGATCTGCACCTCGGTCAGCTGCTCCGTTCCTCCCTCGACCCAGCGCTTGCCGTCGGGAAGGTCCAGCTCGTTGACGCCATCATTGTCCGCCCGTACCCACACGGTGGTGCCGTTGGCGCGGGTTTCGGACTCTCCCTTTTGGTTGCCACTCTCGACGGAGATGGTCATGTCGGCGATCAACTGGGGGAAGTCGATGGAGCCCGAGGCGATCAGACGGGACTGCAGCGTGCCGGTGGTCAGTTTGGCATCGGTCGACAGCGTGAAGGATGGGGCTGCCAGGGTGGCGTCGACCGCTGCGATGACCTCCCGGTGGGATCTGTACCCGGTGCTGCAACGGTGGTCGACGGGTCGTCCGTGTCGCTCGTGGTCGACGACACCGTTTCGGCCTCGTCGCCGGTGAGCCCGGTGCCGCACCCGGCAAACGCCAGGCAGATGGCGACGCCGACGGCGAGCGGGCCGAGGCGCCGGAGCGACCTCCCGAGACAACTCGGGAATGATGAAACCAAGCCATGGTCACTGCCGCTCCACCGCCACGTCACCCAAGTTCTGGGCTACGGCGTTGTCGAAGCGTCGCGGATCTCGCGCAGGTAGTTGATCACCTCGGTGCGGTCCTTGGTGCGGCGCATCGGTGGCAGCGCCGAGATCAGGTCCCAGCGGTAGCTCCTGGCGGTGGCCAGGCGCTTGTCGAACACGACGACCGCACCGCGGTCCTTCGACGAGCGGATCAGCCGCCCGGTGCCCTGCGCCAACAGCGTGGCCGCCCGGGGTACATCGATCGTTTTGAACGCTGCGGCGCCGGCACGTTCGCGACGGGCATCGAGCAGCGGATCGTCGGGCCGAGCGAAGGGCAGCCGGTCGATCGTCACCAGCGACAGCGTGGGCCCGGGCACGTCGATGCCCTGCCAGTATCCCATCGTGGCAAACAGGCATGTCGGTTCGTCCTCGGTGAAGCGGCGCACCAGCACCGCCTTGGAGTGCTGACCCTGGCGCAGCACCGGAAAAGACAGGTCGGGCGCCAACTCCTCGTGGGCGGCGATCATGGCCCGGTGGCTGGTGAACAGCGCCAGGGTGCGGCCCCCGGCAGCCCGGATCAGCCGGTCGAGCTCGTTGCGCATCGCCTCGGGATAGCCCGGTTCGCGCACGTCGGGCAGCGACGTTGCGCAGTACAGCAGCGCCTGGTGTTCGTAGTCGAACGGGCTGCCGACGTCGAGCACCTCGGTGGCCTCGTCGGGCATGCCGAGCACCTTTCCCATGGTGGCGGGGATCGTCGCCGATGTGAGGATCACCGTGCTGGGTCCCGGTGGTGGGCCCTCGCCGCTCCGCTCGTCGCCGAACCCACCGCCGAAGGCCCCTTCATCGGCGTCATGCCGGTCAGCTTCGTCGTCGGGATCCCAGCTGGTCGCCCCGGCGCCGCCGCCGTTCTCCGGGTTCCACAGCAGCCGGTCGAGGGTGTCGGCCACCGCCAACGGTGCCAGGCGCATGCGGGGCGGGCCCGGATCGTCGTTGACGAAGCGCACCAGATCGGCCGCCGGCTCGACCATCTTGGTCAGGTCGTCGGCCAGCGCCGTGGCGGCGGTCATCGCACGGGCCTTGCGCGTGGCCACGTCGGGGCTGGAGTTGTCGGGAACCTTGCGGACCGCGTCCATCGCCGAGCTCAGGTGGGCCTGAGCCAGGCTCAGCGTGAGCATCAGCGCATCGTCGAGGCTGTCCAACCGCTCGCCGCGATGGTCCTCCAGGTCGTCGCTCAGGCCGCTGCCTACCGAATCGATCTGGGCGATCAGCGCCGGGTCGGTCACGATGGCGGCGATCGCCCGGGCGGTGGCTGCGAACCGGCCGGCGGTCACCTCGATGCCGCACACCGACGAGATCACCTCCTCGGTGGTGTGGGCCTCGTCGAGGATCGCCACGTCGTGGGGCGGCAGCACCATGCGGTCGGCGGCCAGGTTGAGCCCCCACAGGTGGGTGTTGACCACGACGACGTCGGCAGCGGCCGCCCGGGCGCGCGCCGCCTCGGCAAAGCAGTCCTCGCCCCGAGGGCATTTCGATGCCCCAGGGCATTCGCGCGGGCCGACCGACACCGCGCCCCAGGCGGCCACCGATGGGTCGCGTTCCAGCTCGGCCTTGTCGCCCACGTGGCTGGTCTCGGCCCACTCGACCAGGCGGGCCAGCTCGCCGCGCTGGTCGTCACCCCCGGCGTCGTCCAGCTCGAGCGATCCCTGGTCGAGGTCCACCGCCACCTCATCCACCCGCTGAAGGCAGGCGTAGTTGGAGCGGCCCTTCAGCACGGCGAAGTCGACCCTGCGGTCGAGCGCGGCGGCCAGGAGCGGCAGGTCCACCTCGAAGAGCTGATCCTGGAGCGCCTTGGTGGCGGTGGCGACCACCGTGCGCTTGCCCGACAGTACGGCTGGCACCAGGTAGGCGAGCGACTTGCCGGTGCCGGTGCCCGCCTGCACGATCAGGTGGCGTTCGTCGGCAATCGCCTCGGCCACCGCCCTGGCCATCTGCACCTGCCCGGGCCGCTCCTCACCACCGCCGGCCAGGGCACCGGTGACCGCCGCCAGGGCCCCGACGACGGGGTCTGGTTGCGCCGCGGTGCCATCGGCGGGCGTGGAGGTCGGAGCGTCGGTCACGGAGGGCCAAACTACCTGGCCACTACCCCCACTCCGCAGTGCCCGCCGGTAGGTTGCTTCGATGCCCCTGATCCGAGACTCGGCCGTGGTGCTGCGGACCCACAAGCTGGGCGAGGCTGACCGCATCATCGTGCTGATGACCGAGGGCCGGGGCAAGGTGCGGGCGGTGGCCAAAGGGGTGCGACGCACCGCATCGAAGTTCGGCAGCCGCCTCGAGCCGGGCGGTCACGTAGCGGTTCAGCTGCATGAGGGGCGCAGCGAGTTGTTGATCGTCACCCAGGCGGTCCGGATCGACACGTTCAGCGAGAGCCGAGCCGACCTGGACCGGATGGCGGCGGTGGCGGCCACGCTCGAAGCGGTGGAGCACCTCTCCAACGAGGGTGGGCGCGATACCCGCCTGTACCGGATGTGCGTGGGTGTGCTGCGCACGATCGAGGAGCGTCCCGGGCCGCTGGTCGTCCCGGCGTTCTACCTTCGCCTGTTGCAGGCCGATGGTGTCGGCCTGGAGCTGGAGCGCTGCGTCAGCTGCGGCGAACGGGCCGAGTTGGTGGCGGTCGATCCGGCCGTCGGCGGGGCGCAGTGCCGAAGCTGTGCCACCGGCATGGCGCTGGGTGCCGACGCACTCGGCGTGCTACGCGCCGTGTCGGAGGGCCGGGTCAACGACGTGTTGGGGTCGGCCCCGGTGGCCGCCGGAGAGGTGGCCCGGGTGGCGCAGGTGTCGATGGAAGCACACCTGGAACGCCGACTGCGGGTGCCCGGCGCTACCGGTTGGTAGCTCGGACACCCGCGGTTCGGGGAGTATTCAGTTGTCCCCCGGAGGGGAACTGCTCAGGGAGCGATCGGCTCGCCGCGCAGCTGCTTGTAGATGTGCACGTTGGTCATCCAGCCGATCGGCCAGGTGAAGAACACACCGATGCAGCAGAGGATCAGGCCGACCTGACCGATCAGGCCGGAGAGGAACAGCCCGAGCAGTGCGGGGCCCGGGTTGGCCTGCACCATCTCGAAACCCTTCTTGATCGCGTCGATCGGTTCCAGCTTCTGGTCCAGCTGCACCGTGTAGGCGAAGCCGGTCACCACGGCGATGATGATGCCGGGGATGTAGCAGAAGAAGGTGCCGATGCCGACCGCCAGGCCGAGGATGGCCGACAGCGCCAGGTAGGGGCCGATGTCGGTCATGTCGGTCATGTGTTCCAGCGACGGCTTCTCACCTCGGGTGACGGCCAACCCGGCCCTGATCAACCCGCGTGCTGCGAGCCCGAACAAGGCAAAGCCGACGATCGTCGTGATCGCGTTGACAAGCAGTGACAGGAAGAAGCTGTTGCTGTTCGACGTGACGACGCCGGCCCCGACATTGATGCCGCCCGACACGAGGGCCAACACGATCAGCGGGATGAATGCCAGCAGCAGCCAGGTGCCGATGTCCTCCTGAAACTTCTTGAACGCCCACGAGGGCGCCGCCATGACGTCGACTGCACCGCCGCCACCCTGCATGCCGCCGGGCGGGGGAGCGAAGCCACCGCCACCGGGGGGCGGTCCGTAGCCACCGCCGGGAGGCGGTCCTGGGGGTGGTCCCTGTGGGGGCATTCCGGGCGGCGGTCCCTGCGGGGGCATACCCGGAGGCGGTCCCTGTGGGGGCTGGCCGGGGCCTCCCTGGCCGGGTGGCGGTGGTGCGCCGGGTGGTGGTGGGATGTTGCTCATAGTGCTCCTCCTCGAAGGTACTCACACACTATCGGTGCGAGGTCGCATCCTGATGGACGCTGGTTGATTCCAAGAGGCATCGACGTGGCGACCCTAGGCAACCGGCCGACCCGGCGCTGAAATCGGGTCCGGGGCGAGCAACGCCACCGTGCCCTCGTTCGCGATGGCGCCGAGCACGAGGAACTCGCTGCGAAATCCGGCGATGCGTCGGACGCCCAGGTTGATCACGCCGACGACCTGGCGCCCGAGCAGCTCGGCGGGCGCATAGTTGGTCACCTGGGCCGAGGTCGCCAGCTCGCCGATGGTGGGTCCGAAGTCCACCCGCAGCTTCCACGCCGGTGCGCGCGCTTCGGGAAACGCCTCGACGTCGACGATCACCCCCACCCGAATATCGAGCGAGGCGAACGTTTCGACGGACACCGGTTCCTTGAGCGGGGAGGCGGGCGTCTGTGGTGAGGGACCCATGGCGCCAGTCTGCCCCGCCGCGACCGGTCGGGGCAGATGGACGCGCTGGGTGAAACCCCCCTTCTGTCCTGGGTGGCGGCCGCTTGTATCCTCGACGGCTATGTCCGATACCCCCTCCCCTGAGTTTGCGTCCTCGAACGACGCCACGCCCTCGAACGACGCCACGCCCTCCAACGACCCTGGGCGCTTCGACCAGATCGTCAACCTCACCAAGCGACGCGGCTTCGTCTACCCCTCGGCGGAGATCTATGGCGGCTTTCGCTCCACCTGGGACTACGGGCCGGTGGGGGTGTTGTTGCTGCGCAACGTCAAGGACGCCTGGTGGAGGGCGATGGTGCAACAGCGCGACGACGTGGTCGGCCTCGACGCTTCCATCCTCACCCCGCCGGCGGTGTGGGAGGCCTCGGGGCACCTGACCAACTTCACCGACCCACTGGTGGACTGCAAGAAGTGTGGTCAGCGCTGGCGTCTCGACAAGCTGGAGGACCCCGACAAGTGCCCGGGATGCAAGGCGACCGGCAGCTTCACCGAGCCCCGCAACTTCAACCTGATGTTCTCCACCCACGCCGGGCCGGTGGCCGACGAGGGTGCGCTGGCGTACCTGCGCCCCGAGACCGCTCAAGGCATGTTCACCAACTTCAAGAACATCATCAACACCACGCGGGTGAGGCCGCCCTTCGGCGTGGCCCAGGTGGGCAAGAGCTTTCGCAACGAGATCACCCCGGGCAACTTCGTGTTCCGCACCCGCGAGTTCGAGCAGATGGAGATGGAGTACTTCGTTCCGCCCGAGGACGCTGAGAAGTACTACGAGTACTGGAAGGCCGAGCGCGAGCGCTGGTACCTGGAGCTGGGCATGCCCCGCGAGTCGCTGCGCCTGCGCGAGCACGAGGCCGATGAGCTGTCCCACTACAGCTCGGCCACGGCGGATGTCGAGTACCTGTTCCCCTGGGGCTGGGACGAGCTGGAGGGCATCGCCAACCGGGGCGACTTCGACCTCAAAGCCCACACCGAGCGCTCGGGCGAGCGCCTCGACTGGTTCGACCAGGCCGAGGGCGTGCGTTACGTACCCCATGTGATCGAGCCCGCCGCCGGCGCCACCCGCACGGCGTTCGCGTTCCTGCTGGCCGCCTACGACGTCGAGGAGGTGCGCGGGGAAGAACGCGTCGTGCTGCGCCTGCACCCGAGGCTGGCGCCCTACAAGGTGGCGGTGCTGCCCCTGTCGAAGAAGTCGCCCCTTCAGGAGACCGCTCGGGCCCTGGCCGCCGAGCTGCGCGACGAGTGGAGCTGCGAATACGACGAAAACCAGGCGATCGGTCGCCGGTACCGTCGCCAGGATGAGCTGGGCACGCCCTACTGCGTCACCGTCGACTTCGAGACCTCCGAGGACGGGGCGGTCACCATCCGCGACCGCGACTCGATGGAGCAGGTTCGCATCCCCCTCGAGGGAGTCGCCGACTGGCTGCGCCCACGGCTCAAGTGATGCGATGACCGGCCTGGCGTCGTGACGGGTCCCAGCGCAACCGAGCGGGTGCTGGCGGTGGCTGCGTTCGACCCCGATGTCCTCCAGGGTCTCGTCGCCCGTGACCTGATCACGGCCCAGGCAACGGGTGAGTCGCTCGCCGTCGGCGTGCCCGCTTCGCCCGGCCGGGGCGCGGGCGCCGCCTACTTCGAACTCGATGCCGCGCTGGCGGGCCTCGATCGGGGCGAGGCGGTGGTGTTCGTCGTGCCGAGCACGTCCCCGGCCGACGAACCGGTGATCCGTCACGCCGCTGCGGTGGTGACCGCCGGCGGGGGCACGGCCAGCCATGCGGCCATCGTCGCCCGTGGCTGGGGCGTGCCCGCCGTGTGCGGCGTCGATCGGCTCAGCTTCGAGGCCGGGTCGGCCCGCTTCGGTGCCGCAACCGTGAGGTCGGGCGACGCGCTCGTCGTCGATGGGTCGACCGGTGTCATCCGGCGTGCCCCCGAAGGCGATGCGGCAGTTGGCCGAGTGGCAGCCGGTGAGATGGTGGGCGGGGCCGTTCAGACACCCGCCCGGACGCCGGCACCGACCACGCCCCAGCTTCCTGGCGAGATGACCGAGCTGCTCACGTGGGCCGATGAGATCACCGCCGGCCGCGTGGCGGTGTTCGCCAACGCCGAATCGCCCGCCGACGTGGCAGTTGCGATGCGGCTGGGCGCCACGGGCGTGGGCCTGTGCCGCAGCGAGCACTGGTTTCTGGGCGAGCACCGCCCGCTGCTCGCCCAGCTGTTGCCCGGGGGCTCTGATTCGGAGCACCCGGCGCTGCTCGACCGGTTCGAGCAGGTCAACCGCTTGGCCACCGAGGCGCTGCTCGACGCGCTCGATGGAGCGCCCGCCACCGTGCGGCTGCTCGATGCGTCGCCCGCCGAGTTCGGGATTGCCGGTGGGGTGAGGGGCGAGCGGGGTGTGCGGGCGGCCCGCCTGCGCAGTGATCTGTACCGAGCCCAGCTGCGCGCCCTGACCGGCGTCGCTGCCGACCGTGCGGCTCGGGGTGAACCGGCCGGGTTGCGGGTGCTCGTGCCGATGGTGGGCGGGCCGGACGACCTCGAGTTCGTGTCGGGCCTGCTCGACGAGCTGCGACCCGCAGCTGAGGGGGTGGCCCTGCCGGTCGGGGCGATGATCGAGGTCCCCAGGGCGGCGCTGACCGCCGCTCAGATCGCCCGGCGCTCGGCGTTCCTGACGATCGGCACCAACGATCTCACGGCCCTCGCTTGGGGAGTCGACCGAAACGCCCCCCCAGTACCCGGGGAGATCGACCCCTTCGCCTCCCTCGACGTCGATGGGGTCGGCCGCCTGATCGGCCTGGCGATCGCCGACGCCCGGGCGGTAGTGCCCGATCTCGACGTGAGCGCCTGTGGCGAGGTCGCCGGCGACCCCAGCTCGATCGGCCCGCTGATCGAGCTGGGTGTCACCACGCTGTCGGTGTCGCCGCATCGGGTTGCCGGTGCTCGGCTGGCCGCCGCCCAAGCGCTGCTCCGCCTCGACACAAGCGGCAGCGCCCCGCCGCTTGGGGCAGGCTGAGGCGATGGGCATCGTCGACGAGGACATCGCGCGGGTTCGCCAGGCGACCGACCTCGTCGCGCTCGTCTCGGAGCACACCCAACTGCGAAAGGTGGGCAGCCGCTGGAGCGGCCTGTGCCCGTTCCATTCCGAGAAGTCACCGTCGTTTTCGGTCAATCAGGCCGAGGGCCTGTACTACTGCTTCGGCTGTCGTGTGTCCGGCGACGCCATCACCTTCCTGCGCGAGCTGGAGGGGCTGGACTTTGTCGAAGCGGTCGAGCGCCTCGCGGCCAAGGCGGGCATTGCCCTCAACTACACCGACCGCGCCGAGTCGGCTACCCGCCAGAAGCGCAAGGGCCTGTTGTCCAAGGTGGAGGAGGCGGTCGACTTCTACCATGAGCGGCTGAAGACCTCGCCCGATGCCTCGGCCGCTCGCTCCTACCTGCGCAGCAGGGGCTTCGACGCCGAGGAGGTGGCCCGCTACCGCATCGGTTGGGCCCCGGACAGCTGGGACGTCCTGTGCCGGTCGCTGCGTCTCGACAGCGAAACCGCCACCGCTACGGGCCTGGGCTTCACCAACAAGGCGGGACGTCTGCAGGACTTCTTCCGGGCGCGGGTGCTGTTCCCCATCTTCGACGCGGAGGGCCATGCGGTCGGCTTCGGCGGGCGCATCATGCCGGGGGAGGAGGGCGCCAAGTACAAGAACTCCCGGGACAGCGATCTGTACCACAAGAGCCGCCTGCTCTACGGGCTCAACTGGGCCCGCCAGGCGGCGGTGCGCAACGGCAGGGTGGTGATCTGCGAGGGCTACACCGATGTGATCGGGTTTCACCGTGCCGGGGTTCCGGAGGCGGTGGCGACGTGCGGTACCAGCCTCACCGAGGACCACCTGAAGCTGTTGTCGCGCTATGTCGACAAGGTGGTGCTGGCCTTCGACGCCGACTCTGCCGGACAGGCCGCCGCCGAGCGGATCTACGCCTGGGAAAAGGCCTTCAACCTGGCGGTCGAGGTGGTGCGTCTGCCGGAGGGATCCGATCCCGACGAGCTCAGCCGGTCCGATCCCGACGCCCTGGCCGCAGCGGTGGAGAGCGCCGAGCCGATGCTGCGCTTCCGCTTGGAGCGCGTGCTGGGGGCCGCGATCGCCGACACCCCCGAGGCCCGGGCCCGTCGGGCGACGACGGCGTTGGGTGTGGTGGCCGAGCACCCCGACCCGATGGTGCGCGACCCCTACCTACTCGAAGTGGCCGACCGTTCCCGTCTCGACCCGTCCTTGCTGCGCAACCAGCTGGAGGATCTCAGAACTCTGGTGGTGACGGGTGAGGCGGTCTCGACGTCCACCGCCGCGACCACGACCACGGCCAAGTCGATCCGGCCAGGGGACGGCGATCCTGGGCCGCGGGGTCCGGAGGCCGACGCCTTCGGCGACGAGCCGGCCATCCGCACGCCACCGCGTCCGGTCGGCAAGGTGCACACCACCGAGATGGCCGTGCTGATCCACCTGGCGTCACAACCCGATGGCGAGTTGGCGGCGCTGCCGGCCGAACTGTTTACCCATCCGCTCGCCCGGTCGGTGCGCTCCGCCCTCGTGTCGGCGGGGTCGGTGGCCCAGGCGGTGGCGGAGGCCGATCCCGAGTCGTGGGAGGCCCGCCTGCTCTCGCGGCTGGCGGTCAGTGAGCCCGACGGCACGCCGGAGGAGGCCGCCCACAGCCTGGTGGCCAGGGCGGGCGCGCGGGCGATGGAGGAGCTCGAAGCCGAGCTGCGCCAGGCAGATCGCGACGAGGCGGGGACGTCGATCACCTCCGAGCTGTTGAACTTGCACGCCTGGGTCGCCCGCCGGGTGGATCAGCTCCGGGATCCCGAAACGGCCGAAGTTTCAGCCCGAGCCTTGGTAGCGTATCTACGCGGGGACGAGGGGGAGGACCAATCGGGTGTCGATCATTGAACAAGTAGAGGCAACGGAATGGCGAGGCGTGATCGACGAGGGCAGGCGGCGAGGCAGCCTGACGCTGGACGAGGTGTTGTCGGTTCTCGGGGTCGAACTCACCATCGATGTGCTCACCGAGGTCGAGGCGGCGCTGCAGCCGGAGGGCATCCGACTCGACGTTGAGGTTCATCCCGACCACACGTCCGACCACACGCCCGATCACCGGGACCGATCCGTCGAACCCGCTGAGGAGGTCACGGTGGGTGGGCGCAGCAGCGGGGTGATCGAGCGGCCCCATCGCCCAAGTCGCGCCAAGCAGCGCACGAGGTCGAAGTCATCGTCGAGCGAGTCGGGGGGTTCGGGCGACTCGGTCCGGCTCTACCTGAGCGAGATCGGCCAGGTGTCCCTGATCGACGGCGCCGAAGAAGTCTCGTTGGCCAAGCGCATCGAGGCTGGGCTCGAAGCCGATCAGCGACTCGCCGAAGTGGCGACCGAGGGGAGCCAGGATGCTCTTGGTCGGGAGCAACGCGTGGCGCTGGAGCGCACCCGTCGAGACGGCGAGCAGGCCAAGTCCGCTCTCACCCAGGCCAACCTGCGCCTGGTCGTGTCGATTGCCAAACGCTACGCCGGGCGGGGTATGGCGCTGCTCGACCTGGTGCAGGAGGGCAACCTGGGCCTCATGCGGGCGGTCGAGAAGTTCGACTACACCAAAGGGTTCAAGTTTTCCACCTATGCGACGTGGTGGATTCGTCAGGCGATCACACGGGCCATCGCCGACCAGGCACGCACGATCCGCATTCCGGTGCACATGGTCGAGTCGATCAACAAGATCCACCGCTATCAGCGCCAGCTCATCCAGGAGCTCGAGCGTGAGCCGACCGTCGAGGAGCTGGCCGACAAGGTCGACCTCACCCCGACCCGGGTGCGCGAGATCCTGCGCATGAGCCAGGATCCGTTGTCGCTCGATTCGCCGGTGGGCGATGAGGCCGATACCTCGCTGGCCGACTTCATCCCCGACGCCGGTGCAGATGCCCCTGCGGATCTGGCCGCCAAGCAGATGCTGGGCGAGGCGCTCGTCGAGGCCCTCGGCGACCTCGACGAGCGGGAGCGGGCGGTGGTCCGGCTTCGCTTTGGGCTGGAGGACGGCACGATCCACACGCTGGAGGACGTGGGCCGGACCTTCGGCGTCACTCGGGAGCGCATCCGCCAGATCGAATCGAAGACGCTGGCCAAGTTGCGTAACCCCAACCGCTCCGATCGCCTGCGCGATTACCTGGAGAACTGACCGATCGGGGGCCAACCGGTTGGTCCCGGTATGCACCCGCGCTGATAGAGTGACACGTCCATTCCGGGGTAGCTCAGCTGGCAGAGCGTCTGACTGTTAATCAGAATGTCGTGAGTTCGAGCCTCACCCCCGGAGCAAGATCGAAGGCCCTCGCTCCCGGCGAGGGCCTTCGGTCGTTGTAGGCGGGTTGGCAGCGTGAGCGGGCACGGCAGCGAGCCGGCGATCGCCGAAAGAATCTGAAAAATTCTTGAGCATCTGCTCGGACGTCGGCTTCGTTGTCACAGCTGTTCGTCAGGATGGACCCATGGCTTCGATCACGGGTTTCGATCCGGCCGGGAGCGGTCCGGAGGGAGTGGGTCGAGGGCGCCCCGGTTGCGGGGATGCAGCGTTGGCGGCTCTGCGCCAGCGGCTGGCCAGGGAAGCGGTGGCACCTCCGTCGTCGTCCGAACCGAGGGCCGATTCGGGGGTGGCCGATGCTGCTGCGGCCCGAGCGTTGGCGGATGCGGAGGCTGCGATTGATGAGTTGTTTGCTGCTGGGGTTGATCCTGCCGATGCTCGTGATGCGGTGGTGTGGATTGAGGAACTCGAGCGGTTGGGGCGTCGGCTGGACGCGGCTCGTGCTGCGTTGGTGGGGTCGATCCAGCGGCAGGTGTTGCACACCGCCGACGGTCATGGGTCGGCGAAGATCATGGTCCGCCATGTCGCCCGTTTGACCGAGGCCGAGGCGTTGGCCCGGGCGAAGACGGCCCGGCTGGCCGCCGATGTTCCGGAGGTGACTGCAGCGTGGCAGGCCGGTGAGGTGTCGACGTGTGCGGTGCGGGCGTTGGGGCGGGTGGATGCGAACCCTCGGGTCGCTGCAGCGTTACGTCAGCGTGACGACGAGTTTTTGGCTGATGCCCAAACGATGAGTGCGAAGGCGTTTGGGCACAAGGTGCACCGGTGGGCACGGCTGATCGACGAGGACGGCCCGCAACCGCCGAACGAACGCAACCACGAGAAGCGCGACGTCCGTTTGGTGCAGAACCCGTTTGATCTGTCGTGGGATCTGACCGGGTTCCTCGCGTCCGCCCAAGGCGCCGAGCTGAGAGAGATCCTCGACCGCTACGTCGACGCCGAGTTCAAGGCCGATTGGGAGGCCGCCGTCGCCCGTTTGGGTGACGACGTGTTGGCCCGCGGTGGGATTTCAAAGGAGGACCTGGACCGGACCGATGCCCAACGCCGCGCCGACGCCCTGGTGAAAATCTTCCGGGACGCCGCCGGTTCGCTCGCCGGAACCATTGCGCCGGGATGGGTGCACAACATCCACTGGTCAGCTCAGGCCTACGAGGAAATGCTCGCCGCAATGGACGCCGACCGGCAGCCGAGGTTCGACCCGGACATGTTCATGTGCCGCACCGGCGACGGCCACGACGTCGACCCGACCGAAGCCGCAGCGAACAGCCTGCTCCACAAGGTCCGGCGGGTGATCGTCGACGCGGCAGGAGTCGTCATCGACCTCGGCCGGGCCCGACGGTTCACCGGTTCGGCCCGCACAGCCGCCA